>NZ_FR893475.1:92158-121390 GCF_000435435.1 Alistipes sp. CAG:29
GGACACCGTCCAGTCGGCATACTCGTTGACCGAGCTCATGGTGCTGGTGCGCACCTGCGACTGGTCGACGCCGTTGAGCGTGTTGTGCGTCCCCGGGCCCCACAGCCCATTGCGCAGCTCGCCCCAGCAGAGGTAGATGTCGTTCATGCTCTTGAGCGCACTGCGCAGGTAGACGTACAGCCCGTAGGTGGCCGACGTGGCGTCGCTCTCCTCTTTCCACATGTTGCTGGCCGAGAGCTTGTTGTCCTGCATGATGTCCAGGTCGCCGTGACAGCCGCCCGCCCCGTATGCGCAGAACAGCAGCGCGACTCCGGCTATAGTCTTTCCGAATTTCGTTTTCATGGCAGTAGGGTGTCAGAACGTGAGTTTGGCCGTGAAGAGCACTTTGCGCGTCGGCGGGTAGGGACTGAACCCGGTGTCGTAGGTCGACGACGCGGTGTAGAGGCCGCCGGTGGTCGCGGCCTCGGGCGAGACCCCGTGCACGGCCGTCCAGTAGCAGAGCGTGTTGCCCGAGACGGTGAGTGTCACCTGGCTTATGTGCAGTTTGCGCAGCCACGCTTTCGGGAGCGACCACGAGAGCGAAACATCGCGCAGGCAGAGGTAGTCGGCCTTCTCGACGAATATGTCGGACGTGCGCCCGTAGTTGCGGTTGCCCCAGTCCGTATCGTTGGCCGTGAAACGGGCGTAGCGCGTGTCGTCGCCCGGCTGCGACCAGCATTTCTTCACTTCGTTCGTCAGGTTGTAGTTGCAGTTGCCCATCGTCGACTGGAAATAGCGCATCTGCATGTCGTTGCGCACCGAATGTCCCAGGGCATAGTCCATGTAGACGTTCAGCGTCCAGTTCCGGTAACGGAACGTATTGCCGATGCCGCCTGTCGAGTGGGGCAGGGCATACCCCAGCAGGAACTGGTCTTCGGCGTTGATGATCTGCCGGCCGTCCATGCGCGTCGATCCCGGACGGTCTTTCCACTCATAGTCGCCGATGTCCTTGCGCCCGGCTATCTGCCGCCGGTCGCTGCGCCGGTAGCCGCGCGACTGCGTGTCGTACCGGGCCGCGTCGGCCTCCTCCTGCGTCTCGATGATGCGCTCTGCGACATAGCCGAAGATACGCCCCATGCGCTCGCCCTCGGCGATGCCCCCGAACTGGCTCCCATCACCGACCGAGATGCCGTTGATGCGGTTGCGGGGATTGCCGTTGTCGGGCAGTTCGAGCACGCGGTTCATGTTGTAGCTGTACGTAAAATCCGTCCTCCACGAAAAACCCTTGCGGTCGATGTTGACCGACGACAGAGACAGCTCCGTGCCGTAGAACCTGACGCGCCCCAGGTTGGTCGAAACCGAGTTGTAGCCCGTCGTATTGGGGAGGCTGACGTCGAACAGCAGGTCGCGCGTCTCCTTGTTGTAATAGTCGAGCGCCAGCGTGATGCGGTTGTCCAGCAGCCCGAGGTCGATGCCGGCGTTGAACTGGAGGGTCTTCTCCCAGATCAGGCCGTTGTTGGGCATCGTATTGGTCGTGGTGGTCGCGTTGCCGTTGTAGGTGTAGAGCGAATTGTAGCTGCCGTAGGTGTCGTACAGCCCGATCCCGTTGTTGCCCGTCAGCCCGTAGCTCACGCGCGCCTTGAGCATGCTGACCGCACTGTTTTGGGGCCAGAATCCCTCCTTGCTGACCACCCATCCGGCCGATGCCGCCGGGAAATAGCCCCAGCGGTGGCCTGCGGCGAATTTCGACGAACCGTCGATGCGCATCGTCGCGGCGAGGAGGTAACGCCCGCCGTAGTCGTAGTTCACACGCCCGAAATAAGAGATCAGGCACTCCCGCGTGCGGGTACTCTTCGGATAGTTGGCGATGTTCGAAGTCCCGGCGTCGAGCACGGGCAGCTTGTCCGACACGGCGCCCTGCACCCGCACGTCGAAGCTGTTGAGTTTGTCGAGCATGTATTCGTAGCCCGCCACGGCACCCAGGCGGTGCCCGTTGCCGAACGTACCCTTGTAGTCGGCATAGGCCTGGAAATCCATGCGGTTGGTCTCCGAAAAGCCCTCTTTCATGGGCCGTATGTTCGAGCCCGTCGTGGGGTTGTCCTCGACATAGAAATAGCTGCGCGTATGGCGGTTGTAGTTGGTGAACTGCCCGACCAGGCGCAGCCCGTCGAACACCTCCCAGTCGAGGTTGATCGTGGCCGTCGAACGCTTGATCGTCGACCCGGCATTGTGGTAGTAATAGGCGTAGTAGGCGGCCGGTATCGTCGTGTTGTTGGTGCCCAGCGCAGGCGTGCCCGCCAGCTCCTCGCCCGCCTCCTCGCCGTACCAGTCGCGGTGGGTGTTAGGGACGGAGAGCCCGCGTATGACCGAGTTGCGCAGGCTGAGCGGCGCGCTCTCGAAGGTCTGCTGCTCGATCTGCGAATAGTCGAATGTCGTCGAGGCCCTGAGCCGCCGCGTCACCTGGAAAGTCGTGTTGCCGTGGAACGTGAAGCGCGAATAGCCCGTCGTGATCCCGATCCCGCTGTCGTCCGTATAACCCGCCGAGGCGGCGTATTGGATGTTGTCGCCGCCCCCGTCGATGCCGACGTAGTAATTCTGCCAACATGCGTCGCCGAACCATTGGCTCTGCTGGTCGTTGTCCTCGAAGACGATGATGCGCCCGGGGTTCACCGGGTCTTCGACCCATTGGTAGCCGGCGGGAACCGGTTCGTCCGGCCGGAGGTAACGGGTCGTCCAGAGCGATTTGGCCGTATTGCCCGTGCCTGCCGACTGTTCGCCGCCCAGCACCGATGCCGGATCCATGCCGCCGCAATACCCCTCCATGAGCGCCGGACGCACCGTGAGGATGTAATCGCGGGCGTTCATCAGGTCGAACTTCGTGGCGGGCGACGCCCAGGCCCACTGCCCCTCGAATACGATCCGGGGGCCGAGGTGTTTCGAACCTTTCTTCGTGGTGATGAGGATCACGCCGTTCGACGCGCGGGAACCGTAGATGCCCGCCGCCGCGGCGTCCTTGAGGAACGAAACGGATTCGATGTCGTTGGGATTCAGCCCGGCCATTTCGCGGACTACGCCGTCGACCAGCACGATCGGGTCGTTCGACTGGTTGATCGACGATCCGCCGCGGATCAGGAATTTGGGGTCTGCGCCCGGTGTCGCATCGGTCGTAGCGACCCTCACGCCGGGGACGCGTCCCTTCAGGGCGTCGCCGACCGAATTGACGGGGATACCCTCCAGGAGATGCCCGTCGAATTTGCTGATGGCCGCAGTCACCGTCCTGCGCGACTGCGTGCCGTATCCGACCACCACCACGTCCTCGAGCACGGCTTCGTATTCCTCCAGTACGACGTCGATGGCCGACCTCGTCCCGATGCGTTCCTCCCGGTCGGCATAGCCTATGTATGAGAAAACGAGGGTGGCGTCCGGATCGGCGAAGATCCGGTAATTGCCCTCCGCCCCGGCCGAAACGCCCCGCATCGTATCCTTCACGACGACCGAGGCGCCGACCAGCGGCATCCCCGAGCCGTCCTTGACGCGCCCCGTCACGAGTACCAGCTGCGAACGCGCGGAATCCGTGTCGTAGGTCAGCACCACGATGCGGTCGACGACCTTGTAACGGAATCCCCGTCCCTTGAATACCTTTTCCAGGATATGTTCCAGCGGAGCCGCGGTTTCATGCACCGACACGTCGCCGAGCGGCATCTGCGACAGTGCCGATTCGTAGGAGAACAGTACGCCCGTCTGTGAGGTGACGGCCTCCGTGAAGGTCAGCACCGTTGCGGATCCGAGCGTGAGATCCACAGCGTAGGTCTTTTGTGGCGAGGCATTTCTGCCGTCATCCGTAGCATGGGCCTGCGGACACATGCCGGTCAACAGGAGAAGAAATACCAATTCCAGCTTGGGGATGGAATTTTTCTTCATATTTTAAGGTTCGTGAAGCGTGTTCCGGGTTGTGCGGTGCAAAAGGCCTGCGGTGGTCGGCCGCAGGCCCCGTATCATTCGTTGCGGATCACCTCGCAATGCGTTCCGGTCATGAACTCGACGATGTCGACGACCTCCTCGAGCGAATTGCTCCGCAGGTAGTTGATGTCGTAGCGTTTGCCGTCGTCGGGCGACATGATGCGTATGCGTACGCCGTAGCTCTTTTCGATGCCGGCGATGATCTCCGTGATCGTGGCGCCCTTCATCGTGACCAGGTTGTAACGCCTGGTCACATAGAGCGGCGCGTTGATTTCGGCCACCTCCATGTCGCCCATCCGGGCGTCGTACACGGCGCGCTGGTTGGGATGCAGCCGCACGAGGTTGTCGCCGCCGGGGGTTTCGAGGCGTACGGCGCCGCGTTCGAGCACCACCTCCGTGAACGGGTTGCCGGCGAGCGCCCGGACATTGAAGGCCGTGCCCAGCACCCGGATCGCCAGCTCGCGGGTCTCCACGACGAAGGGATGCCGCGCATCGTGCGACACGTCGAAATAGGCCTCGCCGTCGAGCCGCACGATCCGCTCCCCGTCCCCCTTGCCTACGGCATAGCGCAACTCGGTGCCGTCTTGCAGCCACACCTGCGTCCCGTCCTCCAGATGCAGGACGGCCACGTCGCCGGTATGGTTGGCATAGGACTGGAACCGCCCGGCTTCCGGCAAGCGCAGCCCTGCCAGCCAGGCTGCCGCGACCGCGATCACGACCACGGCTGCCGCAGCCGCTGCGGACATCCAACGCCGCCATGCGAACCGCGCGGGGCGCTGCATGGCGTCGTCGGCGTCGATACGCGCGTTGAGCCGCCGTAGCATGGCATCGCAGCGCTCGCCGGTGGCGGGGGAGATGAGCGTCCTGTGTGCGCTCCATACGGCCGCGACTTCGAAAAACAGGCTGCGGTTCTTCTCCGAGGCTTCGAGCCAGGCATATACCTCCCGGTCTTCGGCCCCGCTCGTCCGGCGGACGAGGTATCTGTATAGCAGTCCCTCCATGTCGGTTATGGTAGGGGTATCTGTATGGCGTTCCAATATGTATACTTTTAGGGTGTTACCTATACTATACAGCCATAGGCACAAAAATACCTAGTCTGTTTTCACTTTTTTTTTCGAAAAAGTGCATTTTTTCTGGAATCCCGGGAAATACGGGTCGAGGACGAAGCTGCGCAGGGCTAAAGGTAATAAAAATATCCGGGCTTCAAAGCCCGGATATCATCCCGGCCGTATCTCCGGCACAGGTGCCGGGCAGGATACGGAACGGTTCGGTCAGTTCCATTTGCCCAGCAGCTTGCGGGGGTAGTTCGTGCAGATGGCGTAGAGCTTGTCCTTGTAGGTCAGGTAGTAATCCATGTCGACATCCAGGTCGGCATTGTATACGCTGAGCTTCAGCCCCGCATCGAGGAATTTCTGCACCGAATAACCGTTCTTGTTCACGGTCTTCCCCTCGAAATAGAGGTTTTCGGTCGAGAGGTTCGCCCACGGATAGCCGTAGGAGATGTAATCGGCCGGGTTGCGGAAGCTCATCCACCCGGCATTGCTGCCCACGGCGCCCGCCGCGGCGAGCGAACGCTGCCAGATGGTGACGGGGCTGCCCGAACTGATTTTCGTCGCATTGCCCGTGACGATGAACTCGCAGAAATTCTGCGCGCCCATCTCTTCGATGATCTCGCACGCCCGCTCACACGCCCTGGCCGAAGCCTCGCGCCCCTCTTCGGTCGATTTGCCGTCGATGGTAATGTTCTTCACGTCGAGCCACAGGCGCGTGGTTCCCGCCTCGAGCACCACGTCGATGAAGTCGGCCAGCGAGGGCAGCTGTTCCCCGTTGTCCAGCGTCCCTGCGGCACGCAGTTCGGCGAGCGTATGCTCCCACGGCTTGAGGTTATTGATGTAACACCCCGCCGATGCGTGCGCCACCACGACATCGTCGTCCTTCGTAAGGTAAATATCGCACTCCGACGCGTAGCAGCCCAGCCCGATGGCATAGTTGAGCGCCGCCACCGAATTGTCGGGGAACTGCCGTGTCCCGGCCTCCGTCGAACCGCCGCGGTGCGCGACGACACGGTTGCCGACCTCGGCCGGGGTTTTGATCTCGGTGCCGGGCTTCGACGGCCCCGTCCAGTCCTTCAGCGGATCTTCGTCGTCGCTGCATCCTGCCGCCAGGCCGGCTGCGACAAGGGTGAGGAGCATAAGCATTTTATCGTATTTCATAGGTTTTTCTTTTTTTATTCGTTGTCGTTCCATGGCCGGAGCCCGGGCCGGACAGGGACGTTCTCCCGTCCGGCCCGCTCCGGATTCAGAAATTCTCGTAATTTTTCACACAGCGCACCGCGGCTCCCGAACCGTTGCCCACGTCGAACCCGTCGTCGAATACCATATCGGCCGAGGTCGTACAGTAGGCGCGCCACAGGGCCATCTTCGAGGCCGTCGTCTGTCCCATCATCGGAATCAGACAGTAGAAGCGCACGTTGCCCGAGTTGGCGCAGTAGTCGTAGCCGCTCTTGTAGAGGCGCCACCCCTGCGGGTAGAGGTTGAAAGCGAAGGCCTCGGCACCGTTCGAAATAACGGTCGCGGGGTTGAACTCGGCGTCCTGCCACTCCTTGCAGCGCAGGTGCGCCGCCACATTGGCCGCATTGCCCGAGGTCATGGCGCCGTACGATGCCGTCGCAGCCGCCACGGGGTAGTCCGAATAGCTCTTCGACGACTCCGCCACCGCGTAGATCAGGTCTTTCCAGTCGGACATGTTGGCGATATGCCAGCCGTAGGGACAGATGCCCTGCACCTGCATCGAGAGCGACGGGTGGTCGGCCTCGGCCTGCGTATTGCCGCCGTCGGAGGCCGCGTAGTCTTTCAGGTCGGCCTTGAGGATCGGTTCCAGCGTGATGCTGTTGCCCACGGCATCCACGACCACCGTCCCGGCGCCTCCCAGCGGGAAAGGCATCAGCAGGGCCGCGCTCAGCGCGCCGGCCGGGTCGCCCGTCAGCGTTTCGTACGAACTGTAAAGGCGTCCGTAGACCGAAGCGCGCGTCGTCACGCCGTCGGGCATCATCAGCTCCTTGAGCGTACCGCCGTTCTCCTCGGTGTCATAGGCCGGGTTGCGCATCGAATACTCCGCTTCGTCGTAACCGCCCGTCTTCGAGCCCCCGACCAGACCGCTGCCCAGCTTGTAGGTGCCCATCGCCGCGCCGCCGTTCCAGTGCAGGCCGGTCGTCATCCACGTCTTGGTCTTTCCGTCACGCGTGACGTATTCCTTGGTGGGGTAGCCGGCCAGTTCCGATTCGGGCATGCTGTTCACGGTCGAGATGCGCGTGAACTCGGCCTTCGAGTCGGCTGCCACCACGTTGTTGTCGTCGTCGAGCGCGATCGTCACGCGCAGGGCATTCATCCCCGCAATGCCGAACGTGAGCTCGGGCGCCGCGGCCTCGGCAGCCGCGTCGGCCAGTACGGCGAGTTTGCCGTCGGCCGTCAGCGCATAGCGCGGATAGGCGTCCGGCGTACGCGAAGTCGAGAGGATCACCTTGCCGCTGCGGAAATAGTGGTCGAGGCCGAACACCAGGTCGTTCTTGTTCATCTGTGCGGCATCGCCGAAAGCCGCAAAGTGGGGTATGCCCGACCCGTAAATAAACAGGTAGGTTTCGTTGGCCAGCTGCCGCACCTTGATCTGCCTTGTGGCGAGGCTCGTATCCTCCGTCCCGGCGCTCACGGTCACCGTCGCCTCCCGCATGTCGGTGGGCGAGGTGTTGTCCGAAGCCGCGAGGACGACCGTCCCGGCCTCCCTGTCGAGCGTGCAGGTGAGCCACTCCACGCCCTCTTCCAGCTCGGCCGTAACGGTCGAGGCGGGCATGTTGGTCTCGAAGGTCACAGTCACCTCGGCAGGCTCCAGGGCCATCATTTCGATGTCCGATTCCGTCGAGAGGGTGAGCGTGGCATCGGGTTTGAGCCCGACCTGCGTGATCGGGAAATCAACGCTTTCGCCCGTCTTGGAGAGCGTTACGCGCAGCGTTCCCGTGCGCTTATAGTCCGTGTTCGCGGAGCAGGTGATCCGCAGCGCCTTTTCGACCGCGCCGTCGGGCGAGGCCGTATGGTAGTCGAGCGTGGCCCAGTCGGTGCCGACCAGTTCGGCATGCCAGTCGCTATACATTTTACCGTAGGGGTTCACCGTCACGATGTAGGTGCCGAACGCCAGTCCGTCCGTCGTCCGCCCGTCGGCATCGAACCCGATCGCGGCGGGCGAAATCGAGATGCGCGCCTCCCGGCTCGTGTTGTCCGCATCGGTGCCCGACTCGTAACAGCCTGTGAATGCCGCCGCGGCGATGGCGAGCAGGCCGGATATGAATTTTCTCATAGCTGAATAGTTTTCTGTTGGGTAAATGGATTAAGACCAGCCTTCGGTCTGCCTGAGGTTGCTGTTCTTGTTGATCGCCGAGGTCGAGATCGGGAAGAGGTAGATGTTGGGGTTCGTCGAACCGCCCACGCCGCCCTCGACACCCGTATTGGGCCAGTATTTGAGCGGGCAGTAGGTGTCGATGTAACCCAGGCGGATGTAGGTGAACCACAGGTTGCCCTCCTCGGCGAATTCCCAGCGGTTCTCCGCAGCCAGCGCTTCGAGCACGTCCTGCTGCGTGGCCGAGGTGTAGAAGTCGGCCTTTCCGTAGGCGCGCTGCGCGACCACGTTCAGCTCCCCGAGCGCCTCCTTGTACTGTTTCCTGTAATAGTACAGCTCGGCACGGAACATATAGTACTGCGCATACCGGTAGAGGATCAGGTCATCGTCGTAGAGCAGCGTCCCCGAAGACCAGTCGCCCGTGAACTTGTTGGGCCATCCGACCTTTTCGTACATGTCGCTCACGCCCGTGCGCTCCATATAGGTCACGTCGCTGCGCTGGTCGTTGTTCTGCTCCTTGTTCCGCTTCAGCTCTCCGATGAATTCGTCCGCATAGCAGAACCACTGGTTGCTCGATACCGGCACGCCGCCCTCGACGTTGCGGTACGAGGCCTTGACCTGCGTCGAGCCCCAGATGAAACGCTGGATGTAGCTGGCCGAATGCACCTCGTTCGTCGCATCGACATGCAGCGCGAAGGCGATCTCCTTGTTGGCCTTGTTCTTCACGTCGAACACGTCGGCGAACTTGCCGAGCAGCGGCGTGCGCGTAACGGCGTCGAGCGCCTCCCCGGCCATCGTCAGGTAGGAATCGCCGCCTTTCTGTGCGGCGTACATCCACAGCGCGAAGTCGGCCTTCAGCATGTTGATGTTGTCCACCGTGGCATAATAGCAGCCCTTGGCGTTGGATGTGATGTGCGTGAGCGCGCTTTCGATGTCCTGCGCCACCTGGGCGTATACCTCGGCCCGGGGCGAACGCGAAGGGTAAATCTCCCGCCCGGTGCTCTCGGTGGGCGTCAGGATGACGGGCGCGTCGCCCCATACGCGGGCGATCCAGTAGTAGACGTATGCCCGGACGAAATAGGCGTTCCCGAGGCAGTAGCTGCGCGTCTCGTCAGACATTTCGACCGACGGCGCGTACTTTATCACCGAGTTGCACTGGTTGATACAGGTGTAGAGGTTCGTCCAGCTTACCGACGACGTGCCCCCGTTGAGCAGGCTGTGCAATACCTCCAGCATGTCCGAGTCCATCAGCGAACGGTTCGTACCGCGGTCCCACATGGCGGGCCCGACGCGCAGTTCGCCCCAGAAGAACTGGTTCGTGTAATTCTGCCGGAAGGCGTTGCGCAATTCGAAATAGATACCCGTCGTCGCGCCCGTGACGTCGCTTTCGTCCACCCACATGTTCGTCGTGTTGAGCTGGTCGGAGTTGACGATATCGAGCTCGCACCCCGCCATCGCCATCGAGGCGGCGCCTATCGCTGCAATATATAGCTTATGGAATTTCATATTCGTATATTCGATTTAGTTGTTGAGAATCATCCCGTTCAGAACGTGGCCTTCAGGCTGAACATCACCTTGCGCGTGGGCGGGTAAATGCTATAATCGGCCGAGCTGGTATTCACCACGCTGTACATGCCCGTGCTCGATCCCGAGGCGGCAACCGCCGACTCGGGCGACACGCCCTTGACCTTCGTCCAGTACACCAGCGTGTTGCCTGATACCGAGACCGTCAGGTTGCCCAGCCCGAGCTTGCCGATCCACCGCTTGGGGAAGCTGTACGACAGCGTCACGTCGCGCAGGCAGAGGTAATCGCCCTTTTGCACGCTGATGTCCGAGATGCGCGAATAGTTCTTGTTGCCACCGTCGGCGTCGTTGGCCGACAGGCGCGCCAACTTGGTGTTGTCGCCCGGCTTCTGCCAGCAGTCGTTCGCATCGTAGATGAGGTTCCAGTTGCAGTTGCCCATCGAGGTTTGCAGGCCGCGCGTATACATGTAGTTGTAGACCGAGTGCCCCAGCGCATAGTCGACGTAGACCGACAGCGAGAGATTCCTGTACTTGAAGGTATTGTTCATACCGCCGGTGGAGTGGGGCGTCACGTACCCCAGCAGGAACATGTCCTCGTCGTTGATCTGCTCGCTGCCGTCCGCCGTACGCGCCGACCCGGCGCGGTTGAGCCATTCGTAGTCGCCGATGTCCTTGCGGCCGGCGATCGAACGGCCGTCCGAACGGCGGATGCCGTGCGAATTGACGTCGTACAGCGCCGCGTCGGCCTGCGCCTCGGTTTCGATGATGTAGGCGGTCTTGTAGCCGTAGATGCGCCCCATGCGTTCGCCGACGGCCGTGCCGCCGAAACGGAATCCCGTCTCCGACATCGTGTACCCGCCGATACGCCATGCATCCTTGCCGTCGACGTCCTTGTACCTGTACTCGTCGGGGAGCGACAACACCTTGTTCATGTTGAACGAGTAGGTGAAGTCGGTCGTCCAGGTGAAGTTCTTGCTCTGGATGTTCACCGTCGAGAGTTCCACCTCGGCGCCGTAGAAGCGTACCGAACCGACGTTCTGCCGGGCCGAGCCGTAACCCGACGTATCGGGCAGCGTGACGCTGAAGAGCAGGTCGGTGGTCTTCTTGTTGTAATAGTCGGCCATCAGGCGGATGCGGTCGTTGAAGAATCCCATGTCGACGCCGATGTCCAGCTGGTGGGTGGTCTCCCATTTGAGCCTCATGTTGGGCAGCGCCGTGGGCAGGATGGCGCTCGCGCCGTTGTAGATCGACGTTGCGCCGAACCCTCCGTAGGCATCGTAAAGGCCGATGTAGTTGTTACCCGTCAGGCCGTACGAGGCGCGTATCTTGAAGCTGTTGAAATTGCGCACGTTCCAGAATTTCTCCTCCGAGACCACCCAGCCGGCCGACGCCGCAGGGAAATATCCCCAGCGGTTTCCTTCGGCGAATTTCGACGAGCCGTCGGCGCGGAACGTGAACATGAAGAGGTACTTCTTCCTGTAGTCGTAGTTCAGGCGCCCGAAATAGGAGGAGAGCGCCTCGTTGGTGTTGGTGTCCGCCCAGCCCGTGGCGTCCGTCCCTGCGGCCAGCGTGGGCACCTTGTCCGAATCGGCGCCCGTGACCGTCAGCGAAAGGCCGTTGACCGTGTTTTTCATGTAGTCGAACCCGACCGTGCCCTCGATCGTATGATCCTGCGCGAAGGTCTTGCGGTAGTTCAGGTAGCCCTGCGTGCTGAAGCGGTTGGTCTGCCCCCACTTCTCGTAGGTGCGGCGCTGGTTGGAGATAGCGTTGCCCGCCAGGCGCTGGTTGTCGATCCTGTAATAGTTGTGGTTGGCAACCTGCATCACGGCGCGCAGCCCGTCGACGATTTCCCATTCGAGGTTGAAATTGGCCGTCATGCGGCGTGCCGTGTAGTTGCTCGTATAGTAACGGTCGAACCATGCGGCCGAGATGGTCGTGTTGTTGGTTCCCTGGGCGGGCGTGCCGTCATCCAGGTAGTCGCGGTGCGTGGCGGGCATGAACATGCCGCGGCCCACGGTCGTCCAGTAGGTGGCGATACCCGACGAGGGGAGCGTGTTGCCCTTCGTTTCCGAGTAGTCGAATACGGTCGTCGCCTTCAGGTTCCTGAGTATCTTGAACGAGGTGTTGCCGTGGAAGGTGAAACGCGAGAAATCGGTGTTGATGCCGATGCCGCCGTCCTTCGTGTAGCCGGCCGACGCGGCATACTGCACCTTGTCGTTGCCGCCGTTCACGCCGACGTAGTAGTTCATCCAGTACGAGTCGTCGAACCATTGCTTCTGCTGGTCGTTGTCCTGGTAGGCGATCAGTTTCGAGTGGTCGATGGGGTCGACCATCACCTTCCAGCCTGCGGGGACGTCGGCCGGCGTATCCACGAATTTGGGCGTCCACACCGAATTGTCGCCGTTGCCGATACCGGCGGAGTTGGCGCCCGTCAGGATGCCCGAGCCGTAGGCGTAGGTCGAAGGGTATTCGTTCAGCATCGTGCGCATCGTGCGCAGGTAGTCGCCGCCGTCCATCAGGTCGAACCTCACGGCGGGCGAAGTCCATGCGGCCTGCGCCTCGAATGTCACCTGCGGGCCCCGTGCCATGCTGCCCTTCTTGGTCGTGATGAGGATTACGCCGTTCGAGGCGCGGGCACCGTAGATACCCGCCGAAGCGGCGTCCTTCAGCACCTCGATCGACTCGATGTCGTTGGGGTTCAGGCCGGTCATTTCACGGTTCACGCCGTCGATGATGATGATCGGGGCGTTCGACTGGTTGATCGACGAACCGCCGCGAATCAGGAACACGGGGTCGGAACCCGGCTGGTTGTCGGCCGACGATACGCGCACGCCGCCGACACGTCCCTTCAGGGCATCGCCGATGGAGTTGACCGGGGCGCCGGCGAGTTTCTCGCCGTCCACCTTCGAAACTGCGGCCGTGATCGTGCGGCGCGACTGCGTGCCGTAACCGATCACCACCACGTCGTCCACCATCAGCGCATCCTCTTCGAGCCTAACGTCGATCACCGAGCGGGTGCCTACGGGCACCTCCTGTTTCTTGTAGCCTATGAAGCTGAATTCGAGCGTCGCATCGGGGCCCGCCTGGATCGAATAGCGGCCGTCGGCCCCGGATGTCGCGCCGGTTGCGGTTCCCTTCACGATGACGGTGGCGCCGATCACCGGTTCGCCCTTCGCATCCCTGACCGCACCCGTTACGAGGTTGCCCTGCGCCTGCGCGTCCATCCCGCACAGCACCAGAGCAATTATACATACACTTTTCAAAAGTGTCGTAAGGACTCTTTTCATAATAGGTTTCTTTCAGTTAAGTAATTAATGATTTGCCGGGCTATTTTTCCCCGAAGGTGATGCCCGACGACGAGCCCCCGTCCTGGAAGCCGACCGCCAGTTCCGCATAGTTCGTCCCGGTGAGTGCCGTGCCGTTCACCGAACCGCCTGCGGCGCTGTCCTCCACGCTGTGCTTGTTCCAGCCCACGAGTGCCCCCGCATGCAGCGCGCATGCCACCGCGCCGAAATTCCTGCATCCGGACACGGCGCCCACGTCGTTGCGCCCGATGATGCCCCCGGCCGCCAGCAGCGCCGAAGTGCCCTCGACGGTGGCCTGTACCGCACCGTTGTTGACGTTGCCCGTGACGGCCGACTTGTCCTTGGTATTGTAGTCGTAGCCCACGATGCCGCCCGCATAGGAGCTCTTGCCCGCCTGGGCATTGTGCATCCAGACCGCACCGTCGTTGGTGTTGTTGGTCGCATGGCCCGACTTGATGATGCCCGCGATGCCTCCGGCGCCGATATTGGCGTTGCTGGAATTTACCGTCGCCGAGACCTTGCCGCTGTTCGTGCAGCCGTTGGTCACCGCCGTGCCGTCCGTGCCGTCGTAGAAACCCACGATGCCGCCTGCGGCCTCCCAGTTGTTGGCCGTCGCCGTATAGGCCAGGGTGATGTCGCCGCTGTTCGAACAGTCGTCTATCGTGCTGGCGTTGTGCGTACCGACGATACCGCCGATGCGGGTCACCTGCAGTTTGTCGGAGCTGACGGCCGCCCTGTTGGCACACCCCGTGACCTTCGCCCCGCTGTACGTCTGCCCCGCGATGCCGCCGATGCAGAGGTAACCCGCGCCTGCGGCATTGGCCTGCACGAATTTCACCTCGGCTTCGTTCGTGCAATCCCGGATCGCCGCCGCATAGTTCACGCCCGCGATCCCGCCGATGAAGCAGTTGCCGTTCATGTTCGAGACGACGGTGCCTTTGTTGGTGCAGTTGTCGATCACCAGCGTCGGGCAGCTGTCCACGATGTAGGCGACGATGCCGCCGATGCGGTGGGCTGCCGACGCGCCCGCGTTGTCAAACCGGATCTCGCCCGCATTGGTGCAGTTGCTGATGGTCGTATTGACCGCGGTCTTCATCACCGAGGCCGTAATTCCCGCCACGGCGTTGCCCAGCCCGAGCGAAGTCATCACCGGGCCGTGGTTGTGGCATCCGTCCAGCGTGATCGCCCCGGCCGCGTCGCCCGAGCCGTCGACGATGCCCGCGATACCGGCCACATAGCTCGCCACGCCCGCCGTCGCCACGTTGCTCACCGCGCCGTAGTTCCTGCAGCCGCTCATCTTCCCGTTATACAGGCTGCCGACGATGCCGCCCGTGCGCGACTTGCATCGGGAATCCGCCGTGACGGTCACGGGTACGAAGCTGGTCACGCCGGTGAGCGTATTGTTCGATTGTGCGACGATGCCCGCATAACACCACGTATCGGTGTCGGCGCTGTATTTGAGCTCGATGCGGCTCGTCCCGTCATAGGAGGTGCCGTCCTTCGACCCGAAAACCACATCCGAGATCGCCCCCTTGGCATAGGCGAAGAACCCGGCATAACGCCCGTCGGCCGATACGTTGATATTGTAGATACGGTGGCCGTTGCCGTTGAACGTCCCCGTGAAATTCTCGATCGGCGTCCACGGGACATTCCGCATGTCGATGTCGGCCTGGAGGTCGACGATGGCACCGCCGTTGTCGTCGGCACACTCCTGCGCGAAGTTCACCATGTCTTCATAGGTGGCGATCCTCAGCCGGAAGAAAAGCTCGGTCGCGGCTCCGACGCAGTTCCCCGCAAAGGCCACTTCCTGCGTTTCGAACAGGTTTTTGACGAAGACGCTCCCGTCCGTACAGGAGATCGTCGCCTTCAGCCCGCCTTCCACCTTCGTACCGCTGGCGATCAGGAAATTCACCGTCTGGGCCTGCACCAGCGACATTTCGCCGATCTCCATCGTGAGGATGTCCGACACCGCGGCATCCTCGCCGACAGTCACCGCACCCGTCCGGGGATCGACCACGGCCTCCGATACGGCCAGGTGCCCCTCCACACCGTCGGGGTCGACCGGTTCGAGCGTGATTTTCGAAATGGTCTTCGAAGCCTCCTCGCCGATCGTGAGCGACAGCACCGAAGCCAGCGGCTTGAAGTGCAGGCCGAGGCTGCCCTGGGCGAGTGCGGCGTCGGCCGCATAGGCATACATCGGCAGGGTAGCGCCCGTCTGGTCGGCACCGACCGCAAATACGCCGTCGACGGCCTTGAAATAGGCCGTCACTTCGCCGCGTGCGTCCGCGGGCAGCGAGAGGGCCACCGGATGGAACTCGACACCGTTGCCGGCGTCGTAGGTTTCGTACACATAAGACATCCCCTTGTAGCCGACGATGATCTGGTCGCCTTCCTGCCATAGGGGAGCATACGCCTCGCCGTCCCCGGTAGCGGACGGGATCGCATCGATCGTCGCAAGGATCGTCACGGCATCCGCCGAAGGTTCGTCCACGGGGGATACCTTCGGATGCGTGTTGTCCTCCGAACAGCCTGCGATCGCCAGCATTGCTGCTGTGAAAAGAAAAATTTTTCGCATGGTTTTGTTTTGTTGGTTAAGAAATATTTAGTTGGTGGAAATACGGGTTGCAGGGTTTGCCCGCGTCGGGCAAACCTTTCGTCCGGCTGTCGCGCACCGGCTCTGACGGCGGAAAAACACACTTAAAGCCATCGTGCAGGTAAATCATACGATATACTTATATATCAAATTTATGGCACCTCTGCAAATGAGGGTGTGGTCGGCGGCTGAAGGCGCCTTCGGAAATGTCGCTTCCATCGGTCGAGTAGTTTAGGCGGTGTTCATAGATACATACAGCCGACCCGCTCAAACCACTTACCGGAAATTGAAAAAATCGGGAGCAGGATCAAACGAAAAAGCGCCGGGATACTATGTATCCCGACGCCTTGGGGTCTGTGCCGCTCCGGCCTATACGCCCCGCATGAAGAGCAGCGAAAGCAGCAGCAACAGTTGTTCCTTGGAGAGTTTCCGGCGCAGTTGCTTGAGCGCCGCATACATGTGGTTTTCCACCGTGCGCGGCGAAATGCCCAGCTGCTCTCCGATCTCGCGGTTCGAAAGGTCTTCGATGTAGCTCAGACGGAACACTTCGCGGCATTTGGGCGGCAGCGACTCGATGGCCGCATCGAGGCTGGCGCGCAGGTCGTCGTTGTAGAGTTTCTGCACGACGGGGCTGTTGTCGGGTGCATAGTACGAACTGCCCAGCGCGGCGATGCGCTCCCGGTAGTAGGCGCCGTATTCGCCGGCGCGCCTGTTCTTGTCCAGGTAGTTGAGCGAGCGGTTGTAGACCGAACGCAGCAGGTACTTGTACAGCGAGTTCGAATCGTCGAGCGTCTCCCGCCGCTGCCATACGTTGTAGAACACGTCCTGCACCACGTCCTCGGCCCAGTCGTCTCTGAGGAACAGACGGGCGTAGGAAACCAGCATGGCGTAATATTTCCGGCACAGTTCGTCGAACGCCTTGCGGTCGCCCGCGCGAACCCGTGATATTAGCGAGATTTTCTCCATCGGATAATCAGATTCGGTACAAAAATAAACATTCTCGCCGAACGAAACAATGTCCGGTCCCTTTTTTAATTTTTTTGTAATCCGGTTAGGTGGTTTCCCGCGATCGGTTGTATTTAATATGACACGACCAAACTACACGACCGATGAGAAAAAACCTTACCCTCGCATTTTTTGCCCTTTTCTATGCCCTGACCGCCGCCGCACAACTGCATAACGACGATGTCCACGTCCATGAGGCCGTCAGCCGCCAGAACTACCGCCAATACCTCCGCATACCCGACATCGGCGGCTATATCACGCTCAAATGCGATTTCCACGTCCATTCCGACATCTCCGACGGACAGGTGTGGCCCGTCGGCCGGGTCAACGAAGCGTGGAACGACGGACTGGACGCGATCGCCATGACCGACCACATCGAGGTGCACAAGAACGCCGACATCATCCGTTGCGGCCTCAATAAACCCTACGAACTTGCCAAGGCACGCGGCGACATGATCGGGATGATCGTGATCCCCGGTGCGGAAATCACCCGCAAGAAGCCGTTGGGGCACATCTGCACGCTCTTTATCCGGGATGCCGACAAACTCGACGTCGAGGACGAGATGCAGGCCGTCGAGGAGGCCTGCCGCCAGGGCGCCTTCCTGCTGTGGAACCATCCCGGCTACCCCGACCGGAAAAGCGACATCTATCCCGTCCACGAACACCTGATCGCCCAGGGCAAACTCCGCGGCGTCGAGGTGTTCAACAAGACCGAATCCTATCCCCGCGCATTCGACTACGCGGTTCAGTACGGCCTCGTGCCGTTCGCCAACAGCGACATACATTATATGAGCGGAAGCATCTATCCCGTGCGCGGCAGCCGTCCGATGACCCTGGTCTTCGCCACCGCCCGCACGGCCGGGGCGATCCGCGAAGCACTCCTCGCCGGGCGGGCCCTGGCCTGCTTCGACGGCAACCTGATGGGGCGCGGGGAGTACATCGGCCAGATGATAGACGCTGCGCTCGAAATCCGCGAGATCCGCCAGGTCAGCAAGACCAAACGCACGTTCGAGATCGTCAACAAGTCCGACCTGCGTTTCGCCGTCCGTCCGGCCTCCTACGACTATCCCATGCCCGTCTATGCGGGGCAGGTGCTGCGCATCGACATCAGGCAGGGCGAGCAGGTCGAATTCACGAACTGCATCCTCGGCAAGGGCAGGTATTACACCCGCATATTCTGGGAATAGGGCGCAGGGCATACGCCGCCGGGGCTCAGCGCTGCGACGGGCCGCGGCAACCGATACGGTATTTTGTTACAGAAGCTATATTTAAACCACGAATGCAATGAAGAAAGCTATTCAATTCGGAGCCGGGAACATCGGCCGCGGATTTATCGGCGCCGTGCTGGAACAGGCGGGCTACCATGTGGTATTCGCCGATGTGAACGAACAGGTCGTCGCGAGGATCAACTCGGACAGGGCCTATACGGTTCAGATCATGGACACGGTCTGCGAGCAGATGCGCATTACCGACATTTCGGCAATGGACTCCCGGAGCCCGGAACTTGCCGCCCAGATCGCCGGGGCGGAACTCGTCACCACGGCGGTGGGGCTGACCGTGCTGCCCCGCATCGCCGGGGCCATCGCGGCGGGTATCGCCGCACGCAGGGATGCAGGCGTCACCGAGCCGCTCAATGTCATCGCCTGCGAAAACGGCGTCCGCGCCACCACACAGCTCCGGGAGGCTGTCCTCAAGCACCTCGACGAGGCCCAGCGTGACTGGTGCGAGCAGTACGTCGGCTTCCCCGACTGCTCGGTCGACCGCATCGTGCCGCCGGTCAAGAGCGAGAACCCGATCGACGTGGTCGTCGAACGCTTCTTCGAATGGAACGTCGAGCGCGCGGCCTTCAAGGGCGCCGTGCCCGAAATCCCCGGCATGAATCCGGCCGACAACCTGATCGCCTATATCGAGCGCAAGCTCTTCACGCTCAATACCGGCCACGCCATCACGGCTTACCTGGGACGGATGAAAGGCTACATGACCATCTGCCAGAGCATCTCCGACGAACATATCCATACCATCGTGAAAGCCGCCATGCGCGAAAGCGGGCGGGGGCTGGTGGCGCTCTACGGCTTCGACCGCGACGCCCACTTCGCCTATATCGACAAGATCATCGGGCGCTTCCGCAACCCCTACCTCTGCGACGACGTGACCCGCGTGGGACGCGAGCCGCTGCGCAAGCTTTCGGCAGGCGACCGCCTCGTCAAGCCCATCCTCACGGCCCGCCGCTACGGCATCGCCACGCCCGACCTGCTGCTGGGCGTCGGCGCCGCGCTGCATTACGACAACCCCGAGGACGTGCAGAGCGTGGAAATGCGCCGTCTGGTCATAAAAGAAGGTGTCAAGGCCGCCCTGGCCCGCATCGCCTCCCTTCCCGACACCGACCCGCTGCTGCCGCTCGCCGCACAGGCCTACGAGGAAGTGGAACGTATCATCGCCAAAATCCCCGAAGCACAATGAAAAGACCGAGCCCCCTTCTCCTGCTCCTGACCGTATGCTGCGCCGCCGTGCTGCCCGCGTGCGCCCAGGCCCCGATACCGCACGCCGTGCGGATCGGGTCGATCGAAGAACTGCAAGCCTATTTCACCTATGACCCCGGCCGTGACATCATCGTCAGCGGACACCGCGGGGGCATGATGCCCGGCTATCCCGAAAACTGCATCGAATCGTGCGAAAAGACGCTATCGATGATGCCGACCTTCTTCGAGGTCGACTTCAGCTTCACCCGCGACAGCGTCATGGTACTGATGCACGACCTGACGATCGACCGCACGACCACCGGCAAGGGGCGCGTGGCCGACTATACCTACGCAGAGCTGCAACAATTCTGCCTCGTAGACCGTGACCGCAACGTCACCCCCTACAAGATCCCGCGCCTGAAAGACCTGCTGGAATGGGGCAAGGACAAGGTCGTCTTCAATTTCGACAACAAGTACATCAACACCCGAGGCGTGAGCGACGAGGTGCGCCGCGCCAGCCTCGACTACTATATCAAGCAGTTGCAGCCGGGCGGCGACTGGTCGATGTACCACAACATCATGCTGAGCGTCCGCTCCGTCGAAGAGGCGCTCTACTACTGGGAGCACGGCATCCGCAACGTCATGTTCTGCGTCGAGATCAGCTCGATGGAACATTTCAGGGCTTACGACGCATCGCCCATCCCCTGGAAATACATCATGGCCTATATCCGCCTGGCCGTAAACCCCGACCTGCAACCGGTTTACGACCTGCTGCACGCCGAGGGCGTCATGACGATGACCTCGATCACCGGCTCGTCCGACAAGGTGAAAAACCCCTACGACCGCCGTGTGGCCTACCTGCGCGAGCTGGTCGCCGAACCCGACATCATCGAGACCGACTACCCGTCGGAATTCATCGGCCTGCCGTGGTCGCGCGATGCGATCCACGCCCTGCAGGAAGCTGCGATGCGCAGCCACCGCACCAACCTGAAGTAAAACCCGAACCAACCTGAATAAATGTCTGCAAAACAACTCAATCCGGCCTATGACGGCATGACCGACCAACAGGTCAAGCGTTTTAAATACTGGGAATTCCGCACCATGGCGATGTGCATCTTCGGCTATGCGCTCTTCTATTTCGTGCGCAAGAACCTGAGTATCGCCATGCCTTATCTCAACGAGGAGATGGGCATCTCGAAATCCGACCTCGGTCTGTTCCTCACGCTCCACGGGCTGATCTACGGGCTCTCCAAATTCTTCAACGGCATCTGGGGCGACCGCAGCAACGCACGCTATTTCCTGGTGACGGGGCTCGTCTTCTGCGGCATCTGCAACCTGCTTTTCGGGTTCAGTTCGTCGGTGCTGGCGCTGGGTATCTTCTGGGTACTCAACGGCTGGTTCCAGGGCATGGGCGTCCCGCCTTGCACGCGGCTGATGACCCACTGGATCGTCCCCGAGCGGCTCGCCACCAAGATGTCGGTCTGGAACACCTCCCACTCGATCGGCGCCGGCCTGGCCATCATCTTCTGCGGATACGTCGTCAGCCTGAACTGGGGCGCATGGTTCGACGCCTCGTCGATCCTCTCGCAGCACTGGCGCTGGTGTTTCCTGCTCCCGGCGACGATCGCCATCCTGGGCGCCGCCGTCGTCTGGGCTTTCGTGCGCGACACCCCCTCGTCGGTAGGGCTGCCCGAACTGAAGACCGGCAAGGCGACCCCGGCCGACGCCAAACCGCATACCAAGGCCGAGGAAAAAGCCGAACACAAGGCGTTCCTGCGCCGCAAGGTCTTCCTGAACCCGACGATCTGGATCATCGCCGTGGGCAATTTCTTCGTCTACATCGTGCGCTTCGCCGTGCTGGACTGGGGGCCCACGATGCTCAAGGAGCACCTCCACATGGACATCAGCCACGCCGGATGGACGGTCGCGGCATTCGAAATCGCCGGCATCGCGGGTATGCTCGCCGCAGGCTGGGCCACCGACCGTTTCTTCGGCGGCCGCGCGCCCCGCACCTGCGTGATCTGCATGCTGATGACCGCGCTCTGCCTCGTGGGGCTCTATACCCTCAATGAACATACGCCTCTGGCCGTTGCCATCGCCATCCTGATGTCGGCCGGATTCTTCATCTACGGCCCGCAGGCCCTCGTCGGCATCGCCGCGGCGAACATCGCCACCAAGCGCGCCGCCGCCACGGCAGGCGGTTTCTGCGGCCTGTTCGGCTACGGCAGTACGATCGTCTCGGGCTGGGGGATGGGTATGCTGGTGCAGTACACCGACTGGAGCGTAGCGCTCTACACGCTGGTCGGCATGGCGCTTGTCGGCACGGCGGTCTTCGCCGCCGCATGGAAGGCCAAGCCGAACGGCTACGACGACTGACGCAGTTTTAGGTTAATGATAATTGTGTGTAGAGAAACCCCCGCAGACTTCCTTGACTGCGGGGGTTTCCGTTGGTTGGATCTCTCGGGCGGGTCGGTTCGCACAGCCGTCCAGACAGCTCTTTTCCGGCAGGCCGCGCCGGGAGGTTATTCCACCGTCACCGACTTGGCCAGGTTGCGCGGCTGGTCGACGTTGCGGCCCTTGTTGACGGCGATGTAATATGCCAGCAGCTGCAACGGCACCGACACGACGATCGGCATCAGGCAGTCGGTGACCACCGGCACCTCGATCGTATAGTCGGCACTGCGGCGCACATGCGTGTCGTCGCGGGCGATCACGGCGATGATCTTGCCGCCCCGGGCGCGGATCTCCTCGATGTTGCTGGCCGTTTTCTCGTAGGTGTTGTCCGGCGTTGCGATCGCCACGGTCGGCATCTCGTTGTCGATAAGCGCGATGGCGCCGTGTTTCATCTCGGCGGCGGGGTAGCCCTCGGCGTGGATATAGGAGATCTCCTTCAATTTGAGCGCCCCCTCGAGCGCCGTGGGGTAGTTGTAGCCGCGCCCCAGGTAGATAAAGTTGTGCGCATAGGTAAATATCTTCGAGAGGTCGGCGATCCGGTCGCCCAGCCCGAGCACGTCCTCCAGCACGGCGGGCAGCTCCAGCAGTCCCTTCGCCACTTCGCGGTAATATTCTTCCGTCACGGTGCCCTTTTCGCGGCCTACGGCCAGCGCCAGCATCGCCATGACGGTCACCTGCCCCGTGAAGGCCTTGGTCGAAGCCACGCCGATCTCGGGCCCTACATGGATGTATGCCCCCGAGTCGGTCGCCCGGGCGATGGACGATCCCACGACGTTGCAGATGCCGAAGACGAATGCTCCGGCCTTGCGGGCCAGCTCCACGGCGGCCAGCGTGTCGGCCGTCTCGCCCGACTGCGACACGGCGATCACGATGTCGTCGGCATTGATGATCGGGTTGCGGTAGCGGAATTCCGAAGCATACTCTACCTCCACGGGGATCCGGCATATATTTTCGATCAGGTGCTCGCCGATCAGCGCCGCATGCCACGATGTCCCGCACGCCACGAATACGATGCGGCGGGCCGCGAGGAATTTCCCGCGGTTGTCGATCACGCCCGACAGCTTCACCTCGTACGTGTCGGGGCTTATGCGCCCGCGGATACAGTCTACGATGGTCTTGGGCTGCTCGTATATCTCCTTGAGCATGAAATGCGGATAGCCGCCCTTTTCCAGCTGCGAGATGCTCATCTGCAGCTTCTTGATATCGACTCGGCCCTCGTGGTTGTCGAGCGTGACGATCTTGAGGGGCTTATGGCGGTTGATGACGGCAATCTCGCCGTCGTTCACATAGACGAAATCCTGCGTGTATTCGATGACCGAAGCGGCGTCCGAGCTAAGGAAAAATTCCCCCTCGCCGATGCCGATGGCCATCGGGCTGCTCTGACGCGCGGCGATGATCTCGTCGCGGTTGCCCTTCTCGATCACGGCGATGGCATAGGCGCCTACGACCTGCCGCAGGGCCTGCTGCACGGCTTCGAGCAGCGTGCAGCCGCCCGTGGTGCGGATGTACTCGATCAGGTTCACGAGCACCTCGGAATCGGTGCTGCTGCGGAACGTGTAGCCGTTCTCCTCGAGCGCGTCCTTGAGCACCCGGTAATTCTCGATGATGCCGTTGTGTATCAGTGCGATGTTCTCCGATTCGGAGTAGTGCGGATGGGCATTCACGTCGTTCGGCACGCCGTGCGTCGCCCAGCGCGTATGCGCGATGCCGATGCTACCGCCCAGCTCCTTGCCCTCGAGGAAATGCTCCAGGTCGGAGACCTTGCCCTTACACTTGTATACGTTGAGCGCACCGTCCTTGCCGACCATGGCGACCCCCGCGCTGTCGTATCCGCGGTATTCGAGCCGGTGCAAACCCTTCAACAGAACCGGGCAGGCCTCGCGCCCCCGACATATCCTACAATCCCACACATTCGTTCTCAAAATTTTTATCCGGCCAAAAATAAGAAAAAATTTTAAAAACATATTCCCTGCGGGAATAAAAAAGGACATTCAGGCATAACTTTGCGTCATTTGCCGCAAACGGGCAACTGACACCGGAGCGCAAAAAACGGGATGCGGATCGAATGTCCGCACCCCGTAATACCGGTTGCCTGCCGTCGCAGCGCCGTGCTGCCCGGCCTATCGGATATATTTGAGCATCTCCCCGACGAGCACCTCGTTGCCCGCGGCCTGCGAGACGCCACGGTTGCGCCTGAAATCGCAGACGACGCCCCCGGCTTCCCGCACGATCAGGTTCGCGGCACAGACATCCCACTCGTGCAAATCCAGCTCCCAATAGCCGTCCAGCAGCCCCGCCGCGATGCAGCTCAGGTCATAGGCCGCCGATCCCAGCCGCCGTATGTCGCGCACATAGGGTACGATCCGCGCGACGTTGTCGCTGTTGTTGTCCGGATTGACATCCTTGTCGTAAGGGAAACCCGTGGCGAGCACCGACGTGGCGAGGGTCTGCTTGGCGGAGACTTGCAGCCGCTTCACCTCGCCTGAACGGCTCTTCATGTAAGCCCCGCCGCCTTTCGACGCCCAGAATAGCTCCCCGAGGTAGGGTGCATAGACCACCCCGGCGACGGTTTCCCCCTTGTGCTGGAGTGCGATCGACACCGAGAAGATCGGCAGCCCCTGGCTGTAATTGGTCGTGCCGTCGAGCGGGTCGATCACCCAGCGGTAATCGCTCCCCGCCGTGCCCATTACGCCACCCTCTTCGCCCAGTATCCCGTGACCGGGATAGCGGCCGAGGATCGCCTGCACGATGTAGGCTTTGCTCTCCTTGTCGGCCCGCGTCACCACGTCGTACGCGTTCGATTTGGTCTCTATCCCCAGGTCGTTGCCCCGGAAGTAGGCGAGTTGGATCTCCCCGGCGCCCTTTGCGAGCGGGAAGATGAAATCCAGGAATTCGTCGTACATGGCGCTATTTCTCCGCTGCGAAATACCTGTAGAACAGCGGGATGGTCTCCACGCCCCGGTCGAACTGCTCCAGCCCGTAGCTCTCGTTGGGCGAGTGGATCGCGTCCTCCGCGAGCCCGAAGCCCATGAGCAGCGACTTGATGCCCAGGATCGACTCGAACCCGCTGATGATCGGGATCGAACCGCCCGAATAGAAGGGCAGGGGTTTCTTTCCGAAGGTCTCGGCGATGGCCTTCTGCGCGGCCTTGTAGGCCGGCATGTCGGTCGGTGCCACGTAGGGCATGCCGCCGTGCAGCGATTTCACTTTGACCTTCACGCTCTTGGGCGCTATCGATCTGAAATATTTTTCGAACAGCCTGCTGATCTTGCGATAGTCCTGGTTCGGCACCAGGCGCATCGAAATCTTGGCCGAGGCCTTCGACGGGATCACCGTCTTGGTTCCCTCCTCGGTGTAGCCGCCCCAGATGCCGTTGACGTCGAGCGACGGGCGCACGCCCGTGCGTTCCAGCGTCGTGTAACCCGCTTCGCCCTCCACATCGCCGATCGACAACGATTTCTTGTAGGCCGCAAGGCTGAACGGGGCCTTGTTGAACGCCTTGCGCTCGGCGGGCGTCAGCTCGCGCACGTCGTCGTAGAACCCGGGGATCGTCACGCGACCGTCCTTGTCCACGAGCTGCGCCACGAGGCGCGTCAATACGTTGGCCGGGTTGGCCACGGCGCCGCCGAACAGCCCCGAGTGGAGGTCTTTGTCGGGGCCCGTCACCTCGACCTCCATATAGGCCAGCCCGCGCAGGCCGCAGGTGATCGACGGGGTCTGCATCGAGATCATCGAGGTGTCCGACACCAATATTATATCCGCCTTGAGCATTTTTTTGTTCTGTTCGCAGAACTTGTAGAGGCTCGGCGAGCCGATCTCCTCCTCGCCTTCGAGCATGAATTTCACGTTGCAGGGCAGGCTCTCCGTGGCGCACATCGCCTCGAATGCCTTGGCGTGCATCCACAGCTGCCCCTTGTCGTCGTCGGCACCGCGCCCCCAGATACGGCCGTCCTTTATGACCGGCTCGAAAGGCTCCGTGCGCCACTCCCCGCGCGGGTCTACGGGCATCACGTCGTAGTGGCCGTAAACCAATACGGTCTTGGCCTTGGGATCGACAATCTTCTCGGCATAAACGACCGGGTTGCCCTCCGTCGGGAAGACCTCGGTGCGGTCGGCGCCCGCCCTGGCCAGTGCCGCGGCCAGCCATTCGGCGCACCGCGTCATGTCGGGCTTATGCTCGCTCTGGGCACTGATCGAAGGAATGCGGAGCAAGTCGAACAACTCGCTGATAAACCGTTCTTTATTGGCTTCTATATAACTTTTTACTTTATCCATCCGGCAAGGGTTTTATTCGGTTTTCTTCAATACGTAATTTTCGGCCAGCGCCCCCGTGACGGGTTGTTTGTCGGCATCGAGCTTGCGCACCTGATTCTCCTCCACCTTGTAGTACTCCGGCTGCCCGTCCATGGGGGTCAGTGTCAGCAGGTTCCCCTTCACCTTGTAGGCGCCCTTCTCGTCGAATTCCGAGTCGCGGTCCAGGTATTTCATGTGCAGGCTGTACGTGCCGTCCTTCTTCAGCGTGAGGCGCATGTCGATCCCCGGGCAGTCCGCCGCCGGGAAAACCCCGGTGTATGTCCCCTGGTAGTCGAGCGAGCTCTCCGCATCATGCATGTCGACCTTCACGGCATCCGCTTTGACCTTTTCAGATACCGCCTTTTTCTGTTGGTTGCCCCCGCAGGCGACAAGCGTTATCGCAGCCGCGAGGATCATGACTTTATTCTTCATAGTCGTTTCGTTTAAACTGTTTATATTTTACAGATTTCCTTGATTTCCCCGATGAACCGCTGCGCCAGCGCCTCGGCCGCAGCCATCGACTTCGCCTCGGTATAGACCCGGATAATGGGTTCGGTATTCGACTTGCGCAGGTGCACCCAGTTCTCCGGGAAGTCAATCTTCACCCCGTCCGTATCGTTCACGTTCTCATCGGCATAACGTTCCTTTATCTCACGCAGCACTTTATCCACGTCGATCGCCGGTGTCAGCTCGATTTTATTCTTCGACGCATAGTAGGCCGGATAGGTCGCACGCAACTGCGTCATGGTCATCCCCGTCTGTGCGAGCCATGTCAAAAAGAGTGCCGTTCCCACCAGCGCATCGCGCCCGTAGTGCAGCCCCGGGTAGATCACGCCCCCGTTGCCTTCTCCGCCGATCACGGCGCCTACCTCCTTCATCCTGGCCACGACGTTCACCTCGCCGACGGCCGATGCATAATATTTGCCGCCGTGCCGCTCCGTCACGTCGCGCAGCGCCCGCGACGAGCTCAGGTTGGAAACGGTGTTCCCGCCCGGGTGCTTCGTGAGGATGTAGTCGGCCACAGCCACCAGCGTGTACTCCTCGACGAACATCGAGCCGTCCTCGCTGACCAGTGCCAGCCGGTCGACATCGGGATCCACGACGATCCCCAGGTCGGCCTTCTCGCGGCGGATCACCCCGGCTATTTCGGTCAGGTTCTCCGGCAGCGGCTCGGGGTTGTGGGCGAATTCGCCCGTAGGGTCGCAGTTCAACTCCACGACCTCGCACCCCAGCCGTCGCAGCAATTCGGGCATCACGATGCCGCCCACCGAATTCACGGCGTCCACGACGACCTTGTAGCGGCGCGCACGGATGGCCTGGGCATCGACCAGCGGGAGCGCCAGCACCTGCGCGATATGCCGTTCGTTGAACGGTTCGCGCGAAAGGACGCGCCCGATGCCGTCGACGGTGGGGTATTCGTAATCCTCCTCTTCCGCCATCGCAAGCACCTGTTTCCCCTCGGCGTCGCTGAGGAATTCCCCGTCGGCGTTGAGCAGCTTCAGGGCATTCCACTGGCGGGGGTTGTGCGAGGCGGTGATGATGATGCCGCCGTCGGCCTTGTGCGTGATGACGGCCATCTCGACCCCCGGCGTGGTGCACAGGCCGACGTTTATCACATCCGCACCGCACGCCAGCAGGGTGCCTTCGACCAGGTCGGCGACCATCTCGCCCGAAATCCGGGCGTCGCGGCCGACGACTATGGTAAGTTTTTTGCCCGGGTTACGGCGGGCGGCGAGACGGGCGTAGGCCGTGGTGAACTTCACCACGTCGGGCGGCGTCAGGTTCCCGGCCTGGGCCCCTCCCACGGTGCCCCGGATGCCGGAAATGGATTTAATCAATGTCATATTTCAAGGCTTTGATGCGGAGTTTCCGCTATACATATATTTATGAAAAATTCCCTTCGAAGTTTTGATATTCGAGGTAAATATATTACTTTTATGCCAATTATGAAAATTTAAAAACGACTATTATGAGAACGATTCCAGCTTCCGAATTGATTATCAACGACGACGGTTCCATTTTCCATCTGCACCTGCTTCCGGAGCAGTTGGCCGATACGGTGATCCTCGTCGGGGATCCGGGCCGCGTGGCCCTCGTGGCGGAACATTTCGATACGAAAGAGTGCGAAGTCGCAAACCGTGAATTCAAAACGGTGACCGGCACCTACAAAGGCAAACGCATGACGGTGCTCTCGACGGGCATCGGCATCGGCAACATCGACATCTCGGTCACGGAGCTCGATGCGCTGGCCAACGTCGATTTCGCCACCCGGCAGGAGAAGGCCCAAAAAAGGCAGCTCACGCTGGTCAGGCTCGGCACGTCGGGGGCCATCCAGCCCGATATCAAGGTGGGGGAGTTCGTCTTCTCGCGCACGTCGGTAGGCTTCGACGGCCTGCTCAACTACTACAAGGGGCGCAACGAGGTCTGCGACCTGGAGATCGAAAAGGCTTTCATGGAGCATGTCGGCTGGAACGAGCTGCTGCCCAAACCCTATTTCATCGACGCCGACAAGACGCTCTTTTTCATGGAGCACGTCGGCTGGAACGAACTGCTTCCCAAGCCCTACTTCATCGACGCCGACAAGACGCTGTTCGAGCATTTCCGCGACGTGACGCGCGAGGGCATCACCATCGCCGCCCCGGGCTTCTATGCGCCGCAGGGCCGCTGGGTTCGCCTCGAACCGCAGGACGCCGAACTCAACGCGAAGATCGAATCGTTCAGCTACCACGGCCGCCGCATCACCAATTTCGAGATGGAGGGCTCGGCGCTGGCCGGCCTGGCAGCCCTGATGGGACACCGCGCCGCGACCATCTGCACGATCATCGCACAGCGTATCGCCCAGAATGTCGACACCGATTACAAGCCCTTCGTGCGCAAGATGATCTCGACGGCGCTCGACAAATTGGCAGTATTGAAATAAGCAATCCATATAACAGAAAATAAAAGAAAGGAAACAACGTATGAAATTTTCAGTATCAAGCTCGGCCCTGCTTTCGCTTCTGGCTACCACCGGCAAGGTTATCAGCAATAAAAACACGCTGCCCATCCTGGATTACTTCCTCATGGAGCTCAATGGCAACGAACTGAAGGTCACCACTTCCGACCTCGAAACGACGCTCATAGGCTCTATCACGGTCGACAGCGTGGAAAGCGAGGGCACCATCGCGGCTCCCGCCAAACTGATGCTCGACTCGCTGAAGGAGTTTTCCGAGCTGCCGCTGACCATCGATGTCAACGACAAGAACTGGGAGATAACGATCAACTGGAAGAGCGG
>NZ_FR893475.1:121405-125960 GCF_000435435.1 Alistipes sp. CAG:29
GGAAGAGCGGTTCGCTCTCGATCCCCGGCGCCAGCGCCGTGAGCTATCCCGCCGTGCCGCAGCTGAGCGCCGAGAAGAAGGAGCTCCGGCTGGATGTGGACATGCTCGTGAACGGCATCAACAAGACCATCTTCGCCACGGCCGACGACGAGTTGCGCCCGGTGATGAACGGCATCTACATCAACCTCGCGCCCGGGGCGCTGACGTTCGTGGGAACCGATGCGCACAAACTCGTGAAATACGAGTCCGAAGCCGAAAACGAGGTCAGCGCATCGTTCATCCTGCCCAAGAAACCGGCCAACCTGCTCAAGTCGGTGCTCCTGAAGGAGGACGACGCCATCGAGGTGAGCTTCGACTCGAAGAACGCCATGTTCAAGCTCAAGAGCCACACGCTCGTATGCCGCCTGATCGAGGGCAACTACCCGAACTACAACGCCGTGATCCCGGCCAACAACCCCAACAAGGTGCTCGTCGACCGCATCGAGCTGGTGAACGGCATCAAGCGCGTGGCCGTCTGCTCGAACCCGACCACCAACCTGATCCGCATGGACATCGGCGACAACCGGATCAACCTCACGGCGCAGGACATCGACTTCTCGGTTTCGGCCAACGAGACCATCACGTGCAGCTACGACGGCGAGCCGATCTCGATCGGTTTCAAATCGACGTTCCTGGTCGAGATACTCTCGAACATGGACACCCCGACCGTGGTGGTCGAACTGGCCGACTCGACCCGCGCGGGCGTATTCAAACCCGTCTACGACGACAAGCAGACCAGCGCGACGCTCATGCTGCTCATGCCGATGATGATCAACGCATAACGCCCGACAGATGAAGTTAAACCTCAAGCGCCCGATCGTCTTCTTCGACCTCGAAACCACCGGCGTGGACACGGCCAAAGACCGCATCGTCGAGATCTCGATGGTCAAAGTGATGCCCGACGGCGAGCAGATCGTCAAGACCCGCAAGCTCAACCCCGGAATGCATATCCCGGCGGAAGCCACGGCCATCCACGGCATCACGGACGAAGACGTCAGGGATTGCCCGACCTTCGCGCAGGTCGCCAAATCGCTCGAACAGTTCATCCGCGGCTGCGACTTCGGCGGCTTCAACTCCAACCGCTTCGACCTGCCGGTGCTGGTCGAGGAGTTCCTGCGGGCGGGCGTCGACGTGGATTTCAAACGCCGCCGTTTCGTCGACGTGCAGAACATCTTCCACAAGAAGGAACAGCGCACGCTGGTGGCGGCCTATAAATTCTATTGCGACAAGGATCTGGAGGACGCCCATTCGGCAGAGGCCGATACGCTGGCGACCTACGAAGTGCTCATGGCGCAGCTGGAACGCTACCCCGACCTGGAGAACGACATCGACAAACTGGCCGAGTTCTCGACCCGCGGCGAGGCGGCTGACTACGCCGGGCGCATCCTTTTCAACGAAAAGGGCGAGGAGGTCTTCGGGTTCGGCAAGTACAAGGGGCGCCCCGTCGCCGAGGTCTTCCGCGCGGAGCCGAGCTACTACGCATGGATGATGAACGGGGACTTCCCGCTCTACACCAAGAAGGTCATCACGGAGATCCGTATGCGCGAAAAAACGAAATGACGATGAAGCGATTCTGTGCGACAGCCCTGCTGCTCCTGTGGAGCCTGTGCGCCCTTGCGGTGCAGAAATCCGGGACGATCGTGTATATCAACGGCTCGAAATTCTACGTCCACACGGTGCAGCCCGGCGAAACGCTCTACGGGCTTTCGAAGGCCTATGAGGTGGGGGAGAAGGTCATCCTGCAACACAACCCCGCGGCAGCGCAGGGGTTGCGCGCAGGGGAGAGCATCAAGATACCCTTCGTATCGGACGTCCCCCAGCCCAAGTCGGATCGCAAGCTGCGCAAGACTTTCGACATCCATACCGTGACGCAGGGCGAGACGCTCTACGGCATCTCGCGCAAATACGAGATCCCGATCCAGACCGTCATCGAGGACAATCCGAACCTCGACCCGGCGCACCTGCGCCTCGGGGAGCGCATCCTGATCCGCAAGAAGGAGATCGGCTCCGAAGACGAAGCCGGCACGAGGGAGCAGTGGGAGGCCTACCGCAATTCGCTCAACAGCGTAGCCGAGGAGGGTTTCGCCTACCACATCGTGAAACCGGGCGAAACCTTCTATTCGCTTTCGCGCCGCTTCGGTATCACCGAGGATCGGCTCGGGACACTCAACGGGGGGCTGAAACCCGCCGACCTGAAAGCCGGGGCGATCATCAAGGTGCCGGGCTCTGCGGAACAGCTCGCAGCCGCCGAAAACGGCCCGCAGGCCGACAGCCTGCAAGTGCAGGACTCACTCCCGGGGATCTTTGCCGGCAGCAGGCCGAAGCAGGTCGAATTCCGCGCCCTGCGCCGCAGCGCACCGCTCAAGGTGGCGCTGATGCTGCCGATGGCCGTCGGCAACGAGCCCAACGGCAACTACCTCGAATTCTACCAGGGCTTCCTGCTGGGGCTGGACAGCGTGCGGACGAAATACGGCCACTCGATAGCCCTCACGCTTTACAACACGGCCCGCAATGTGGATGCGATCCGCGAAATCGTCAAAAGCGACGCCTTCGCCGGCACCGGGCTGATCGTCGGCCCCGTATACGAGGAGGGGCTCCATCCCGTCATCCTCTATGCCGAGGAGCACGACGTCCCCGTCGTCTCGCCGCTGGCCAGCATCACGGGGATGAACAGCGACGCCCTGTTCCAGATGGCACCCGACCCGTCGCACAAATGGGACAAGGTCGCCGACCTGGTGAACGGAGACAAACAGGTGACGCTGATTTACAGCGACAGCACGGACAAGGACTTCGAATCCGAGATCCTCGCCCTGCTGGGCGACTCCGACTACCGGAAATACACCTATACTTATGTGCACCCGTCGAACCGCCCCGCCAACAACCCGGGCGACCTGACGCCGCTGCTGGATAACGGCGAGGACAATGTTTTCGTCGTCATGACCGACGACGAAGTCGAGGTCGAGCGCATCCTCGCGGCCATCGCCTCGGCCGATACGAGCATCACGGGCCGCGGACGCACGGCTCCGCGCTTCGTCGTGCTGGGCAACACCCGCTGGAACCGCTACGGCAACCTCGACCGCACGGTGTTCTTCAAAGACCGTGTCGTATTCATCTCCACCTACCACGCCAAGCGCGACTCGCAGGCGATCCTCGATTTCGACCGTGCCTATATCCGCGCCTTCGGCGCATTGCCTTCGCTCTACTCCTACCGCGGTTACGACGCCGCCCTGATCTTCTGCCCCGCGATGTACAACGACATCGAATACGACATGGAAGGACGCAGCTATACGCCGCTGCAAACCACCTATGTCTTCGGCCAGGGCGAGCAGCGCGACAACCACGTCAACCGCAACTGGACGCGGGTGAACTACAACAGCGACTTTACGATCACCATCGAATAAAGCGACCCCTATGGCAGCATTGACCAATACGATCCCCGAAAAAACCATCGAGCGGCTGAGCGAATACCGCCGTACGCTCCTAGCCAGCCACAAGCAGGGCATTACGCATATTTTCTCGCACGTATTGGCGGGCATCCACGGCATCACGGCCGTGCAGGTGCGCCGCGACCTGATGCTCATAGGCTTTTCGAGCGATACGAAAAAGGGATACGACGTACAGGTGCTCATCGAGTACATCAGCAAGATACTCGACAGCCCCTCGCAGATGAACATCGCCGTGCTGGGCATGGGACACCTGGGACAGGCCATCACCAAATATTTCAACGGCAAGGGGCTCAAGCTGAAGATCACGGCTGCCTTCGACGTCGATCCCGAGAAGGTCGGCAAGACCATCGACGGCATCCCGTGCTACCACATGGACACCTTCGAGAACATGGTCGTCAACCAGGACATCAGCATCGTCATCGTCTCTTCGCCGACGAAGGTCGCCCCGAGCCTCGTGGTGCCGATCATCAACGCCGGCATCAAGGGCGTGCTCAATTTCACCTCCACGCCGCTGAATTTCCCGCAGGGCATCGTCGTCGAGAACTACGACATCACCACGCTGCTCGAAAAGGTGGCCTATTTCGTCAAGGAAAACGAAGAAAGCAACAGCAGCAACGCATGATGCAACGCGAAGCAAAAAACGCAGCAGAGGGCGGAAAAACAGGCAGCCACGACATACACGGCGACCTTGCGGAACACCGTCCGGTTGCCGGGCGGCCGGACATGCGGGTTTTTTACGGGTTCGATGCACTTCCGCATTTCGTCCGTCCGACGGTGACCGTCGGATCGTACGACGGCGTGCACAGCGGGCACCTGGCCCTGCTGCGTACCGTTGCCGGGAGGGCTCGCGCACAGGGCGGCGAGAGCGTCGTACTCACGTTCGAACCCCATCCCCGCGTGACGCTCGGCCGGGCCGACGGCCTGCGGCTGCTGACCTCGCTCGAAGAGAAAATTTACCTGCTCGGACAGCAGGGCATCGACAACCTGATCGTCATCCCGTTCGACAAGGCATTCAGCGCCCTTGCGCCCGACACGTTCATCCGCGACTACCTCGTGGGGCGCATCGGCGC
>NZ_FR893476.1:0-13950 GCF_000435435.1 Alistipes sp. CAG:29
ACGGCAGGACTGCGGCGGCCATGATGCCCGGCCAGCTGTGCGAGCGACTGGAGTCCGTAGAACAGCCCTGCGGCATCGGGGGCCGTGAGCGTGATCTTTGTGCGGGAGACGTCGAGACGGTAGCTTTCGGGGGCGCCGTCGCCCGTACGGAGCAGTTCGAGCGCGGGCATGTCGCCGTCGGAGGCCTCGACAAAGGAGGCAGGGAAGAATCCGTCCGCGGCACGCTGCATCCACGCCGCGAGGTCGGCCTTGTCCTGCCCGTCGAGGTCGGTCGTGTAGAGCAGCCTGGCAGGCATACGGAAGGCACCTTCGCCCCACGTCACCTGCTGCGGAGCCGGAATGATACCCGTGGCCGGGCACCCGCCGCCGGCGCACGAAGCAAAGGCGAAAGCGGCAAGGCAAAAAGAGATAAGCGTGATTTTTTTCATAAGGTCTTTAGGTCAGGTACAACAACAAATCGGGATGAACCGGCAAAGCCGGAGGAGGGCGTAACGGGCCACGGCCGGAAGGGCGGCGCCGGGGAACAGGTAGTCGGAGACAACCCGCAGCCGGGAAGCGGAGCGACTCCAGTCGGGAAACCGTCGAAGGACGCGGACAAGCGGCAACCGGTGCAACCCGAGCCCGGAAACCGTTGGAAAACAGGGACAACCGAAAAGCGAACCCGCCGATAGACTGCCCACAAGCCGCCATCCGGGGCGGGTTTGCAGGCCGAAGCAGGGACAGCCCGAAGCAGGAGTATGAAAAAAGGGCCGTGCAACCCGGCTTATGCCGGGGTCGCACGGCCCTTGTCGGTCTATAAGCGGACTAATTCCACTTGGTGTCCATCATCGTCGGATTCGAACTGTCGCCGATGGCATCGTAACCATGGCCCGTAAGGTCGCGCACGATATTGCCGTAACCGCTCTCGTTGGGTTCCCATGCGTTCATGCGCCAGTAGGCGAGCAGCCCGTCGGACGTGGGATCGACATAGTTCATGTTGTTGGCGATCTCGGCCTGCGAAAGAGCCCGTGTCCATACGCGGCACTCGGCGACGTAACCGTTCAGCGTACGGCCGCGGCCATAGGAAGCTCCCAAATGGAACCCTTTCGCGTTGTCGCTCGTAAGGTCGATGGTCTCGCCCTGCGTCTCCACTCCCGTGGCATACTGCCCGTCGATGTAGATATCCCACGACGAACCTGTCCAGACGGCGGCGACATGATACCATTTCTCAAGGCTGAACGGCTTGTCGGAAGCCGCCGGCTGGTAGGAGTCGTGGCAGATCTGGATGCAGTCGGGATCGACCTTCACGTCGCCGAAACGCACGCCGCAAATGCCCTCGATACCCATGATGGAGCTGATGTAAGGATCGCGGGACTGGAAGCCGAGCATGTATACGCGGGCTTCGAGCGTGAGCTGCGGAAGGGCTGCCAGGTCGGAATTCTCCTGGAACGAAGGCACATCGTAGATGTTGCCCGAACCCAGGTAAATCGCCTTGCTGATCACGGGCGTTTTCAGCACGATGAAGAGCGTGCGGCTCGGTTCGAGCACGCTTATTCCGCCGGATACGGTCTTGATGCCCACGGGGACGCAATAGGTCACGCCCTCGGCGAACTCCGAGACGGACGACACCGTGAAGTCGATCGCCGAAGAGGTGTTGTAGCCGGCCAGGATGGTCGTTTCGGTCGAACTCAGGGCGTAGCTTTCCTCGGGCGGAATCTGGTAGTTTTTGCCGTACTTGTCGTTATAGGCAGCCAGCAGTTCGGGCCGCACTTCCAACTGGATCCGCACGTCGTGCTCCATAACCACCGAGGAGGATACGGTGATCGAGGTCTCGGCAGGGGGTTCGTCGATGGTCATTGATTTGTCGGGATTGTTCTGCGCATCGGTCATGTAGATCGCAGGATAGGTCTCCGCGGACTCCTGACAGCCCGTCGCCGCAGCGGCGGCGAACAACAGCGGAGCGACCAAATATTTCAGTTTCATAGTTCTCTTGTTTTAGGTTTAGTTTGCAGGGGCGAAAATCTCGGCCTCGTTCATACTGGTGAAATCGGTTACCCGGCCGACGTATACCCGGAGATAGCGGGCTTTGACGGTCTTCTTGAACTGGAATATCTTCCAGTTGTCGGCCGAGAGTTTGGGCACGAACGAAATTTCATTGGTGAGGCTATACCAGTTGGTGCCGTCCTCGCTGTACTGGAAATCGGTACATTCGGGGTTGGAGTCCTCGTAGTAGATATGCCAGCGGAAGCCGTTGATGTCGTAGGCCTTGTCCAGCGTGATGATGAAGTTGCCGCCGTTCCCCCACGAATAGGACGCATTCGCGGCATACCAGCAGTTGGAGTCGAGCTTGCCGTCGAACATGCAGGCCTTCTGCGCATCGGAATCGAGGTTCCAGACGCCGTTGGCGCCGCTCGAAGCGGTGCCCTGGTAGCAGACGATCGTCCACCCGGAGGCAGGTTCGATCTTCACGCCCGTAAGCGCCGTCGCATCGACGTCGATCTCCATCGCCGACACCGTCAACAGCAGGTAGCGTACCAATGGCTCCTTCGAGGTATAAATATCTTCCGCGGGAAGTTCCACGACGATGGGGATCAGGTAGTAACCCTTCTCGATCCCGGCAGAACTTACGGTAACGGACACCTCGTCGGACAAGAACGCACCGGCTGCCACGCCGAGCGTGCCGAGTGAAACACGCGCGGGGTCGATCGGCTCGTAGGAGGTGCCGTGCTTTTCGTTGTAGGCATCGACCAGCGAATTGTCGATAGCCAGCGGGAACGAAACGTCGGCCGGGGCAGGACGAGCCAGCTCGACCCGGATTTTTTCGTCCACCTCGCCCGTGATGGTACCGTCGTCCCCGACCAGGAACAGGTATTTGGACAAGCCGGTCGAGGTCAGACCGACGATCAGGTCGCCGCCGGCGGGGTTCACATCCTGGATCGCCTCGCGCATATACTTGTAAGGCATCGACGAATTGGCGTACTCATACTCCATGTGATAGGCACCGAAACCGGCGCCGAAACCCTGCGTGGGGTTGAAGCGCGCCATGCCCAGCAGCGAGTTGACCCACTGGCCGTCGCGGCATTCATGCGACACGCCGCCGGTTTTCCAGAGGGACTCGAAGTTCTCGGCGAAGATATACTGCTCGGGCTTCCAGCCTTTCTTATAGGCATCGTCGAAGCGATCCTGCAAATCGGTATAGCCGTAAGAATTATAAGCCTGCACGATGCCGTAGTCGAAGCAGTCGGCCACATCGGCATGCACGGCATAGGGCACGCCGTCGATCATAAGCAGGCGTCCCGTCCCCGACTTGGGGCCGACGTATTTGCTCATGGCCAGGATCAGCTTCCTGAACAGCTCGTTGTCATGTCCCACGAACGGCCCCGAAGCGCCGTAGCCGGGTTCGTAGTCGACGTCGATGCCGTCGTAGCTGTACTTGTCCATCGAGTCCTTGCAGTAGGCTTTGGCGTAGGCCTCGATGGCCTCGTCGGTATATTCGCCGCCGCCGATCTCGGTGAGGAACGGCTCGGGCATCTTGTCCGAGAAGATCGTGAAGGTCACCTTCGTGCCCTTGATCTTCTGCACGAACTCCTTGTCGGCGATCTGCTCGGGGGTCAGCGAATGCCACTGGCTCCAGATGGAGATGATATCCATCGAGTCGGGAGCACTCTGCAGGCGGGTCTGGTAGGATGCGCCGACGGCCGTCCACGAACCGTACCAGCCGAAAGCGATCTTGTGCTTGGTCTTTTTGTATTCGCGCAGGGCCTGGTAGTAGGCATTATCGCGCAGGATGGGCGACTGCTGGTCGGGATGCTGCGTAATTTCACGCTCGGGATCCGTCCAATCCGAACAAGCGACGAAAAAGGCACCCACGATCGCAAGGGCCGCGACGTATTTCAAGAAATTTTTCATCTTTCGTGTTGTTTTTAGGTTCATTATTTCTTATCCCACCAGAGTTTCGTACCGCCGGTATCGGCTCCGCCGAGCAGTGCGGTGGCAGCCGCCACGCCGGCGGCATTGTTCGAGTACTCCGAACGCGGGAAGGTCATACGGCGCACCTGGACGTTGGTATCGACCTTGCCGCCGCTGAGGTTGTTGACGATCGGGATCACCTTGGGGTAGCCCGTGCGGCGGAATTCCGACCAGGCTTCCTGCCCGTTGGGGAACATGGCGATCCACTTCTGCGTGATGATCCGTTCGAGTTTCTCCTCGTCCCCGGCGCCGGCATTCCATTTCGGGGAGACGGACGAAGGTTTCGAAGCGTTGTATTTCGTCGAGGCGGCCGAAGCGTCCTCGAATGCCTGGGGTTCGCTCGCACTCTCGGCATAGGTGGCCGCAGCGGCCGCGGTAAGACCGCGTTCGAGGAACGACAGTTCGATACCCGTCTTGTAGAACGATTCGTCGTCACCACCCATGTCCCAGCCAAGCATGGCGCCTTCGGCCCGCAGGAAAGCGGCCTCGGAAGCGAGGAACCACACGACGGGCGTATCCTTGGCGACGTTGGGCACCGAAAGTCCGGTATAGTCCGCCTTCAGCATCGAGCTGAGACCGCTGCGGACACCGTGGTACTTGCCATCCTCGCAGGTTTTGAAATAGGCCGGCAGGCGCGGATCGGCGTAACCGTTCATATAAGCGTCGATGGTCGCACCCATACGGGTATCGTTATAGGCGTTCCACACCTCTTCGAGCGGATTGTATACCTGTACCGAACCGGAACTCTTGAGCCACGCACCGTCGTCCGAAGCGGTCATCACCCCGTCCCTGACGGCTTCCTCGGCATAGGTCCGGGCAAGCCCGGGTTCGACGAAACGGATGCGCATGGCCATGCGGAGCTTGACCGAGTTGGCCAGCTTGAGCCATTTCGCATAGTCGCCCTGGTAAACGGCGTCGACCTTCTGCAACGGCCTGGCGTCGGCGGCATTGGCCGCATACTCCTTGAGCACCACGATGGCGGCATTCAGATCCGTGAGAAGGTTTTTGTAGACGGTCTCCTGCGATTCGTAGGGGTTTTCGGTCTGGCCGAAATTCGAAACGGGGATCGGGCCGTAGATGTCGGTGGTACGCTGGAGGGCCATCACCTTGATGACCTCGGCAACGGCAAAGACATCGTCGGTAACCTGTCCGTTCTGGTAGGCGTACTTGAGGTTGAGCCATGCAGGCATCACATTGGTGAAAGCCACCGAGAAAGGCACGTTGTTGTAGTCCGTACCGTCGAGGTCGTAAGTACAGGTATAGCTGCCGCCGTTGAAGGCCTGGATCGGGGAGAGATAGCCGCCGAAGGCGTCGCCCATCAGGTTGCAGGCGCGCTGGAACTCGTTGGCCCCCACGTCGCTGCACGGGATCACGGCATCCATTTGCATGGTGGTGATGTAGGTCTTCTTGTCGACCGACTGCACCGCATCGGGATTGGTGTTGAAGGATTCGAAGTCACCGGTACAGGCGGCAAGCGCCGCAGCGGCGAAAAATCCTATTGTATGATTGAATCGTTTCATTGGTCTGAAGTTTTAGAATTGGAGTCTTACGCTGAAGCCGATGGTACGGGCGCTGGGCTGCATGAAATAGTCGAGCCCCTGGTAATAGGTACCCGTGGAAGCGGTGATCTCGGGATCGAACGGCGCCTTGTTGTAGATCATCCACAGGTTGCGGCCGACGAGCGACACGGTCATGCCGATCTTGTCGTTGAACCACCTGGAAGGAAGGTCGTAGCCCAGAGTAAGTTCACGCAGGCGGACGTTGGTCATGCTGTAAACGTAGTGTGAAAGCATCGAAAGCCCGTTGCCGTTGTTGGCGTAGAAGACCCTGGCATCGGGGACTTTCTGATCCTCGGAGATCCAGACACCGCCGTTTTCCCGGGCGTCGGCCGAATCCTGCGAGGCACCCCAGCGATCCATCAGGGCCTGCGTCGCCGAGACGCCCTGGCCGCCGATGCGGGCATCGAACAGCACGCCGAGGTTCACACCCTTGTAGGAGAAGCGGTTGTTCCACCCCAGGCGAAAGCGGGCTTCGGTATTGCCACCGTAAAGCCACGTATTGGGATCGGTGGTGACGGTATTGGTATTGGGGTCGACATAGATGCGTCCCTGGTCGTCGGTCTTGAGCCCCGTCACGTAGAAGTCGCCGATCGAACCGCCTTTTTTGACCTTCATGCGGTAGCCGCCGTAGTCCATGTTCACCTCGTCGACAGTCACCAGGTTACCGGCCACGTCGCGCGTGCCTTCGGGAACCAGCTCCTTCACCTCGTTGCGGTTCATCGAGAAGTTGACATTGGTCGACCACGAGAAGTCGCGCCACTTGTTCTTGTAACCCACGACCGCTTCGATACCCCAGTTGTTGACCTTGCCGGCATTGATATATGCCCGTTTGTAGCCGGTGCTGGGCGGTGCATCGTAGCTAAAAAGCTGGTTGTAGGTGTTGGTATTGTAATAGGTCACGTCCGTCCAGATCTTGTTGCCGAGGAACTTGGCGTTCAGGCCCACTTCGAACGACTTGGTGCGCTCGGGCGTAAGGTTGACAGCCGGGGCATAGGAGTCCGACGAAACGATACCGCCCGTCTGCAAGGGCGTATTGACACCGGTAATAAACCGCTGCGGGGCGTTACCCACCTCGGCATAGGAGGCACGCACCTTGAGGAACGAAATGCCGGCTTTGGAAAGGTCGGCCATCGACGAGATGACGGCCGAAAGGCCCACCGACGGGTAGAATATGTTCATATGGGGCGTGAAGGCCAGCTGCGACGCCCACTCGTTGCGCGCCGTCACGTCGAGGTAGACCATGCCGTTATATCCCAGCTGGGCGGTGGCGTAGACGGCCTGCGTCTGGTCGTGGTAGCGGTCGGCGTAGGGTTTGGTCTGCGAATGGCTCATATCCACGTTGTAGACCGAGAACTTGTTGGCGAGGGTGGCCAGGTGGCCCTCGAAGCCTTCGCCGTCGTTCTTGTCATCGAGGATGCTCGCACCCAGGTTGAACGACAGGGAGAACTTGTCGTCGAAGAAACTCTTGTTGATCGACAGCAGGGCGTCGGCGTAGAGGTTGTTGTGGTGGATCTTGTTGTTCTGGTAGTTGCCGTATTCGGAAGCGAACAGCTTGTCGGACGAGGCATAGATCTTGCGCGTATAGTTCATCACCATGTTATCGGTGCGCACGCGCCCCGTGAGGGTGATCCAGTCGGCAATGTCCCACTTGAGCGTGGCGTTGAACGTATAGCGGTGCGCCGTATTCTCGAACAGCTCGCGGTTGGTAATCCACCAGGGGTTCTCGACGCCGGTGATGAACTCCAGGGGCCAGAACTGCTTCATATAGCCCGCCGTGGCGTCGTAACGCTCGTAAACCTCGTACTTGGAGATGTCGTCGCCGCGCGGGAAAAGGTAAATGGGAATCAGCGGGTTGTGGTAGAGGCCCTGCACGAGCGGGTTACGCTTGTACTGGCGCATGTAGGAAGCGCCCAGGTCGAGCGTCAGCTTGTCCTTGATGAGCTGCGTGGTATTGCGGAAGGTAAAGTTGTACCGGTTGTAGACGTTGTTGGGGATGATGCCGCGCGAATTGAGCGAAGCGGCCGAGAAATAGGACTGGTTCACGCGCGTACCACCCGAAACCGAGATCGCATTGGTCTCCTCGAAGCCGGTCTGGAAGAAATCCGAGGGGTCGTACGAGGTCGGGGTCGAGAGCTTCGTACCCCAGCTCATGGACGGTGCCGTAGCTTCGGTGCCGTAGGTGTTCTGGAACTGCGGCATGACGAACGGCGACGAAAAGGTGGTGTTGTTGGCGTAGTTCACGCGCACACGCCCCTCCTCGCCCTTTTTGGTCGTGATGACGATCACGCCGTTGGCACCCTGCGAACCGTAGAGCGCGGCCGCCGTGGCGCCCGAAAGCACCGTCATGGATTCGATGTCCTCGGGGTTGAGGTTCGAGATACCCTCGAAATCGCCGCCGTCGGGCGTTTCGTAGGTGCCCTCGGTCTGCGACGAACGCAGGTCGGGCATCGGGATACCGTCGATCACATAGAGGGCGTTGTTGTTGCCGCTGATGGACTTCACGCCGCGCATCACCACGCGCGTGGAACCGCCCACGCCCGAGGCGCTGGCGTTGATCTGAAGGCCGGCGACCTTGCCCGAAAGCGAGTTCATGAAGTTGGCGTCCTTGACCGTGTTGACGATGTCGCCCGCGACCTCCTGCACGTTGTAGGTCAGCGCTTTCTCCGACCTTTTGATGCCGAGGGCGGTAACCACCACGGCGTCGAGCACTTCGTTGTCCTCGTGCATGACCACCGACAACGGGGCGGATCCCGAGACGGGAAGCTCCTGTTTGGTATAGCCGATGAGCGAAATTTCGAGCGTGTCCCCCGGTTTGGCCTGCGGAAGCGAGAAATTGCCGTCGATGTCGGCGGCAGCACCGGTTGTCGTACCTTTGATAAGCACGGTGGCGCCGACCAGGGGCATGCCCTTATCGTCCTTTATGACTCCGGTAACGCCGCCCTGAGCGCTGTGGGGGGGGGAATTTTTAGCTTTCTTCGAGAGCACGATGTGTTTGTCCCGAAGGGTATAAGCGATGTCGGAGCCCGCGAAGAGCTTGTCCAACACGGCCTGCAGCGGTTCGTCGTGCACCGAAAGGCTCACTTTGCGGTCGGTGTCGATGTCCGACGTATTGTAGACGAACGAACAGCCCGTCTGCTGCTGGATAGCCTGGAAAACCGTGATGACCGTCGCGTCCGGGGCATCGAGGCTCACACGCGAGAGGGCTTGCTGCGTCTGTGCTGCGGCAGAGGTGGCGCCGAAGCATCCCAGGAGCAGCATCGGGATAACGAACAGACAACGGAAACATGTAGCGACAACACGTCCTCCCCTGCCTGTCGCAAGGTTAGTTTTTTTCATGGATCAGATTTTAGGTTAGTGTAATGGTTAGGTGTCGAAACAGGCCGCCGAAAAGTGCGGCATCCGGGAAAAGAGACGTTAATTTTCCATAGGCGGATCGAAGGTTTTTAAGTTCGTATTCGGTTATCGTTCAGGGTTTGCGTAGAGTTCGATGTCGTTGCCGGCGATCCTGTAATTGAATTTATAGGTCAGTTGCAATACGGACATGATGTGGTAGATGCCGTCCTCGACGCGGAAATTGCCCGAGAAACGCATGTCGCGGAGCCGGGTGTCCATGAAACGGATGTCGACGTTGTAGTAGCGCTTGAGCTCGGCGACGATCTCCCCGAAAGTATCGTGCTCGAAGCAGAATCGACCGTCGATCCAGTTGATCGAGCGTTCGGCCGAGGGGCAGTCGGTCAGGCGCATGGCGTGCGTCCGGGTGTCGAAAACCAGCTGCTGCGCGGGGTGCAGGCGCACCGAGGCCTGCTCGCGTCCCGAAGCATAGGCCTTGACGGCGCCTTCGAGCAGGACGGTGGTGACACGATGCTCGTTGTCGTCGTTGCGGATGTTGAAACGTGTGCCGAGGACTTCGACGTCCAGGCCGTTGGTCGACACGACGAACGGCGCCCGGCGGTCGTGCTCGACCTCGAAATAGGCTTCACCCTCCATCTTCACGCGGCGCTGGCGCGAAAAGAAGGGGGCGACGTACTCCACGCTGCTCGACGAATTGAGCCACACCTTCGTCCCGTCGGGCAGCACCACCTGCGACCGCTCGCCCAGCTGGGTGACGACGGTCACGGGCTGCGCCAGGCGCTTGGAAAGCAACACGGTCGTGAGCCCGCCGGCCAGGAGCACCGCGGCGATCACGGCCGCAGCGGCTATACGCACCGCGCTCCGGCGCAGGGAGATACGGCGTCCGGCGTGCATGCGGCGCTTGAACTGCCGGAGCGAACGCTCGACGTCGATACCGGCCGCGTCGTTGATACGGTCGCTGACATATAATATATAATAGACCTGGCCGAGCATCCTGCGGTTTGCGGCCGAGCGGTCGTACCACGCCTCTACGGCCGCCGCCTGCGCTGCGTCCAGCTCGCCCTTGAGGAAGGCTACCAATACCTCTTCGTCGATTTCGAAATTTGCCATGCTGTTTGCTTGTCTATAAAGTAATACAATCCGTCAGCAAAGGATGCTAACGGAACGGCGAAAAAAAATTCAGATTTCCTTATCAGGAGAGGTCAGGCCACAGCAACAGCACGAGCAGCGGCCAGTAATCGCTGAGCTCTTCGCGCAGCAGGCGAACCGTCTGCCCGATACGGTAATTGACCGTCTGCGGGGAGACGTTGAGGCGGGCGGCTATTTCTTTGTGGGTCATACCTTCCAGGCGGTGCATACGGAAGGTCTGCCGGAATTCAGGAGGCATTTTGTGCAGAGCTTCGGTCAGCCGCTGCACCAGTTCACCCTCGAGGTAGAAATCGGGGTCGTCGAACGTCTCTTCGTAGCGTTCGGCCAGCTGGCGGATGATGCGGTTCTTGAGCGTGTCGCGCGAGGCGCTGTTTAGCGACTTGTTCTTTACGATGGTGAACAGCAGCGATTTGAGCGGCATCTCGGGGATCAGCGAGGTGCGGTTTTCCCACACCCACATCAGGGTGTCCTGGACGAGTTCCTCGGCGCGTACCGGCGGCACGAAGCGCGTGGCGTAGGTGCAGAGCGGTTTGTAATAGCGGCGGAAAAGCGCATCGAAACATTTTTCATCCCCCGCACGGAGCAATCCGACAACCGTGCGGTTGTCGTGTATGTCGATCGTATGCGCGTTATCTGCCATCGGCCGGTATATTCTTCGGGCCCGCCGCCCCGAAGAACGGCGGAGGGACAAAGCAAAAATACAACTTTATCCAATATTTGCAAAAAAGATTCCGTACAGGGCATACAGTGCGCCCGAACGGAGTATGCCGGAGGGAAACCGCGGAACCGGCGCGGGCAACGCCGTGTCCGGCGGCAGGGAAGGCGGAGGCCGGGGACGGCGGCGTATTGCCGCCGCCTCGGGGAGCACCCTGCCGCCCGGCGGGAATGCGTCACGGCACAGGCCGGGAAGCAGGGCGCGGCATGGACGCGAATACCATGGCGGCAAGCCGGGATATTCCCGGCTTATGTCCGGAAATCGCAACCGCGGAGCGGGAATCCGCCGAATTTTATTACCTTTGCGGGGCAGGCCCGCCCTGTCGCTGCCGGCCGAGGCCGGGAGAGGAAAGTCCGGGCAACACAGAGCACCGCGCAAGCTAACGACTTGATATCCGTGAGGGTATAGGAGCGTAACAGAGAACGACCGCCCGCAGGGGATTTCCGTAATCCCGGCGGGTAAGGGTGAAAAGGCGGGGTAAGAGCCCACCGCGGGGGCAGCGATGCCGTCCGGCAGTACGTCTCGCGGGTTGCAAGACCGTGTATACCGGCAATTAAGGGTTGCTCGCCCGATGCCGGGGGGTAGGTTGCTTGAGACGGCAGGAGACTGCCGCCCTAGATAAATGACAGGGGCCCGGGGTTCGCCCCGGGAACAGAACCCGGCTTACAGGGCCTGCACGTACGGGGATGCCGCCAAAAAGCGGCATCCCCTTTTTCGGGCCGCTACCGCAACGGGACGGACGGCGGGAGCGGGAGCAGTACCCGGGGAAGCAGAGAAGCCCGGGAAAGAAAAACGCAGAAGGACGGGCATTCCATGCGGCAGGCATCGGCAGCATGGCATTTTTTTTGACGTATCGCCCGCCGATGGCGACCCTCGGCGAACATATCCGGCAAAGCAACGCTTACAAATGGTGGATCCTGGGCATGATCATGCTCGGGACGTTCATGGCCGTGCTGGACGTGACGGTAGTCAACGTCGGGCTGCCGGCCATCATGTCGGCTTTCGGCATCGGCATCTCGACGGCCGAATGGGTCATCACCGCCTACATGATCACCATGACCGTCATGCTCCCCTCGGCGGGTTGGTTCGCCGACCGCTTCGGGAACAAACGCATCTATATCCTGGGGCTGGCGCTCTTCACGCTCGGGTCGTGGCTCTGCGGCAAAGCCCCGGGCGACCTGTTTCTGATCGGGGCACGCGCCCTGCAAGGCGTCGGCAGCGGCATCATCCAGTCGCTGGGACTGGCGATCGTGACCCGCGAATTCCGCCCCGAGCAGCGCGGCCTGGCGCTCGGCCTGTGGGCAATGGCCGCCGCCGCGTCGATCTCGTTCGGCCCCCTGCTGGGCGGCTACCTGGTCGACGCATACAGCTGGCACCGGATTTTCGACGTGAACGTCCCCGTGGGGGTGTTCGCCATCTTGCTGGCGCTCTTCATCCAGAAGGAGTGGAAAAGCCCGGCGCGGCACCCGTTCGACTGGCGGGGATTCGTGGCCATCGCGCTCTTCATGCCGCTGGCGATCTACGCGCTGGCGCGGGGCAACTCGCCGACCAACCACGACGGCTGGGCGTCGCCCACGGTGATCGGCTGTTTCGCCGTGGCGGCCGTGGCGCTCGCCTACTTCGTCCGCACGGAGCTGCGCAGCCCGGCGCCGCTGCTGCAATTGCGCCTGCTCGGGGAGCGCAACTTCGGGGTTTCGATGGCCGTGCTGACGCTCTTCTCGATCGGCATGCTGGGCGGCACCTACCTGCTGCCGCTCTACATGCAGCGCGGGCTGGGCTACACGGCGCTGACGGCCGGGAGCGTATTCCTGCCCGTGGGGCTCATACAAGGAGTGCTGTCGGCCGTATCGGGTTACCTCACGCGCTATGTCAAACCCCTGCTGCTCGCGGCGGCGGGCATCCTGCTGCTGGCGACGAGCTTTTGGCTGGCCAGCCGTTTCACGCTCCACACCACCCACCGGCACATCCTCTTCGTGCTCTACATCCGCGGGCTGGGCATGGGGCTCACGTTCGCCCCGCTGAACTTCTTTTCGCTGCGGAACCTCACGCAGCACGACATGGCCGCTGCGGCGGGTATCTCGAACAGCATCAAACAGTTGGCTGGAAGCGTCGGCATCGCCATCCTGACAGCCGTTTACTCGGCCCGGACGGCTTTCCATGCGGCGCACGAAACGGTATCGGCCTCCCAAACCTATGTCGAGGGGGTGACCGACGCGCTGGGCGTAGTGACATGGCTGACCCTCGCGGCCGGGCTGCCGCTGCTGTGGGTATTCCGCAAAAAACGAAAGAAAACGCCGGCAGGAAACCCGGGAGCAGCCGGGGAGGCCGGGGAAAGTTAAACCGGGAAAGCTGGGACGGCCGAACCGAAGAACCGGGTAAGCCAAGCCAACGCGCCGGGAGCCAAAACGGGAAGCCGGGAGAGGCACAAAGCCGGGAGGAGCAGAACCGGGAAGGCGGGGAAGGCCGGACAGGTGTATGCCGGGGCGCCGGATCGGCAACGGACGGCTACATCAGCCCCATGCGCCTGCGGGCGAAAGGCATGACCCAGGCCGGGGACTGTTGCCGCGCGAGCAGGTCGCGCATGTATTCCATATAGGGTTCGACGTGGCGGAAATAACGTTTCAGCCCCTCGCAGAGTGAATTCTTGGGGCTGCCGTCGGCCCCGCGGGCGAAACGGTGCTTGGGACATTCGCCCCGGCAGGCGAAATAGTAGTTGCACCGCAGACATTCGGCGGGCAGCGTGTTGCGTTTGTCCAGCCCGAATTCGCGGCGTTTCTGCGAGCGGTAGAGCTCGGCAAGGGGCGTCTCACGGATATTGCCCAGCCTGTACCCGGGGTAGACGAAATGGTCGCACGGGTAGACGTCGCCGTTGTGCTCGACGACCAGCGCGTCGCCGCACGTCTCACCCATCGAGCAGACGCCCGGCCGCACACCGCACCACTGCGCCAGCGAGGCGTCGAACAACTGCACGAAACAGCGCCCCACGTCGCTTACGACCCACTCATCGAACACATCGCACAGGAAACGCCCGTAGCCTTCGGCCGAGACCGACCAGCCGGCCAGCCGCGCTCCTTCATGTCCGGGCGGGACGATCAGCGGACGGTGGTGTCCCGGTTTGCCGACGACGTGTTCGACGGCGGGCAGGAACTGCATGAAGCGGCTGTGCACCTCGTCGCGGAAGAAGCGGTAGATCTCCCCGCCGCGCCCCTCGCAGCACCGGTTCACGAC
>NZ_FR893476.1:13969-56654 GCF_000435435.1 Alistipes sp. CAG:29
CACGACGCACAGCGTATTGCCTTCCACGCCGCTGCGCCCGAACATCCCGACCGTCCGCATCACGCGCTCGAAGGTCGGTTTGCCGCCCCTGGTCAGGCGGAAGGCGTCATGGATATCCCCGGGCCCGTCGAGCGAGAGGCCGACCAGGAAATTGTTGGCGGCGAAGAGGTCGCACCACGCCTCGTCGACCAGCGTACCGTTGGTCTGCAACGTGTTCTCGATCCGTTTGCCGTCGGCGTACCTGCGCTGCAGCTCCATCGCCCGGCGGTAGAAATCCAGCCCCAGCAGCAACGGCTCGCCGCCGTGCCAGCAGAACTGCACGGTGTCGACCTCATTGGCCCGGATGTACTGTTTTATGCAGAGCTCCAGCAGCTGGTCGTCCATCACGGCCTGGCGGCCGCCGTACTGCACCGCCTTGTCGAGATAGTAGCAGTAGTGGCAGTCGAGGTTGCAGGGCCCGCCCCCCCGGTTGGGGCCTGTTCCAAAAGCAGGCCGAGCCCGCCGGTTTGAGCATGATCGAAAAGGCCGCGGGGGCGACCTGTTTCTCCGCGTCGCGGAACGTAAATATCTGCTTCTGTTTCATGGAGCGGGCTGATGTCCCGGACAAAAATAGCAAAATCCCTCCAATATACGCCGTAAATGTCCGAAAGCGTGCCGAAACCGTACGGGCTCCGGCAAAAAACCGGGCCGCAGCGCACGTTTTTCGCCGGAATCGTTTATCTTTACGTGCTGAAAAAACTTAAAAAAAACGAAACCGATGAAAAAATCGCTTATCCTACTCGGCATGTCGCTGCTGGCTGCGTGCGGCGTGCAGAAAACGGAACTCCCGCTGCTGCCCGAAGAGGCATTCCAGACCACCGTCGACGGCAAACCCGTCGCACTCTACACGCTCCATGCAGGCGACATCACCATGCAGGTCACCAATTACGGCGCCCGCGTCGTATCGCTCTGGACACCCGACCGCGAAGGCCGCTACGAGGACATCGTACTGGGCTACGAAAACATCGGCCGCTACATAGACAACACGGGCGAACGGTTCCTCGGCGCCGTGGTAGGCCCCTACGCCAACCGCATCGCAAAGGGGCACTTCACGCTCGACGGCGCGGAATACACCCTGCCGGTGAACAATAACGGGCAGACGCTGCACGGCGGGCTCCTGGGCGTAGACCGCGTGGTATGGGACGTGGTATCGGCCTCGGACGACAAACTCGTGCTGCATTACCTCCATCCCGACGGACAGGACGGGTTCCCGGGCAACCTGGATATCGAGATGACCTACTCGCTCACGCCCGACAACGAGTTCCGCATCGACTACAAGGCCACTACCGACAAACCGACCGTGGTGAACATGTCGAACCACCCGTTCTTCAACCTCAAGGGCGAAGGCAACGGCACGGTGCTCGACAACGTGATGACGATCAACGCCAGCCACACCACCCCGGTGGACTCGGTGCTGATCCCCACGGGCCAGATTGCCCCGGTAGAGGGTACGCCGTTCGACTTCCGTGAGCCGCACGCCATCGGCGAGCGCATCGGAGCCGACAACCAGCAGCTGCGCAACGGCGGCGGCTACGACCACAACTGGGTGATCGACCGCAAGACCGAAAGCGGCATCGAGCAGGCCGCCACGGTCTGGGAACCCGCCTCGGGACGTACCATCGAGGTGCTGAGCGACCAGCCCGGACTGCAGGTTTACAGCGGCAACTTCTTCGACGGCACGAGCATCGGCAAATACGGCAAGCCGCAGCGCTACCGCGAGTCGCTGGCGCTCGAAACACAGAAGTTCCCCGACAGCCCCAACCACGACAATTTCCCCTCGACGGTACTGCGCCCCGGGGAGACCTATACGCAGGTCTGCATCTACAAGTTCGGCGTGAAATAACACGCAGGATATGCCTTGGCGGCGGAGGGCACCATCGGGTGCCCTCCGCTGTTTTTCCGGGGCACGGATGCCGCCCGCAGCCTTAGGCGCCAGACCGCATCGCCCGACGATATAAACAAAAAAACAAACTTATAAATATTTATTGAGATAGTTTTTGTAATTTTGGAGCCATAAACCGGCTCAAAAAATGCTACGTTCGAACCTAAATACCATAAACGACCGGATTTTCAACAAGGCCGCAATACAGATCGACGACGAAGCCCTGCGCGAAGTGGAGGCGTGTTACCGTTTCCTGGAGAAATTCGAGCAGGGAAAGGTCATCTACGGCATCAACACGGGGTTCGGCCCCATGGCGCAGTACCGGATCGGAGAGGCCGACCTGAACAGCCTCCAGTACAACATCATCCGTTCGCACAGCTGCGGCGCGGGCGAGGCACTGCCCGACATCTGCGTGCGGGCGGCGATGCTGGCGCGGCTGCAAACGTTCCTCAACGCCAAGTCGGGCGTACACCCCGACGTGGTGCGGATACTGGCCGATTTCCTCAACAACGAAATTTACCCGCTCGTGCCGCGCCACGGCAGCGTGGGCGCAAGCGGCGACCTGGTGCAGCTGGCGCATATCGCACTGGCGCTGATCGGCGAAGCGGAGGTCTCGTTCCGGGGCGAAACCGTCCCGGCAGCAGAGGCGATGGCGGCATGCGACATAACGCCCCTCAGGCTTCGCATCCGCGACGGGCTGGCGCTCACGAACGGCACGGCCGTGATGACGGGCATCGGACTGGTGAACCTGGCCCAGGCGCGCCGCCTGCTGGGGTGGGCGGTGAAGGCATCGGTGATGCTCAACGAAATCGTGGAGTCGTACGACGACTTCATGGCCGGGGCGCTCAACGAATACAAACTCCACGCGGGGCAGATCGAGATCGCCCGGCAGATGCGCGCCATATGCGCCACGAGCCGCCGGCTGCGCAAGCGCGAAGCGGAACTTTACAGCGGCGACACGGGCGCGGCACCCACCTTCAGGCACAAGGTGCAGCCCTACTACTCGCTGCGGTGCATCCCCCAGATCCTGGGGCCGGTGCTCGAAACGATCTCCCAGGCCGAGAAAATCCTCGTCGAGGAGTTCAACGCGGTGGACGACAACCCGGTGGTAGACCCCGCGGCGGGGACGATCTACCACGGCGGGAATTTCCACGGCGACTACGTGTCGCTGGAGATGGACAAGCTCAAGATCGCCGTGACGAAGATGACGATGCTCGCCGAACGGCAGCTGAACTACCTTTTCCACGACCGGATCAACGAGACGCTGCCGCCGTTCGTAAACCTCGGCAAATTGGGGCTCAACTACGGGTTGCAGGCAGCGCAGTTCACGGCGACCTCGACCACGGCCGAGTCGCAAACGCTCTCCAACCCGATGTACGTCCACTCGATCCCCAACAACAACGACAACCAGGACATCGTGAGCATGGGAACCAACGCGGCGATGCTCACGCGGCAGGTCGTGGAGAACGGCTACCAGGTCGCCGCGATCGAGATGCTGGCGCTGGTGCAGGCCGCCGACTACCTGCAATGCGCCGGGGAGCTCTCCGACGCCACGCGGCAGTTGTATGCCGACATCCGGGGCATCGTGCCGCGCTTTGCCGACGACACGCCCAAGCACAGGGAGATCGCCGCCATCGAAAATTTCCTGAAAAACAATTCCGCTTCCCTATGAAAAAGCTCCTGACCACCCTGACCGCGACATTGTGCTGTCTTTCCGGCGCTTTCGCCGCTCGCTGGGCGAGGAGTTGCAGCAAGCTATAACCGCAGAAAATGGCAAAAACGAATAAATACGCACTCGTGACCGGCGGCAGCCGGGGCATAGGCCGCGAAATCTGCCTCAAACTGGGCGGGTGCGGCTACCACGTGCTCGTCAACTACAAGTCGAACGCCGCCGAGGCCGAAAAGACCCTGTCGGGCATCCGCGCCGCAGGCGGCGACGGCGAGGCACTGCAATTCGACGTGGCCTCGGGCGAAGAGAGCACGGCGGCCATCGCCGCATGGCAGAAAGCGCACGAAGGCGCCTGCATCGAGGTGGTGGTGAACAACGCGGGCATCCGCGACGACGTGCTGATGATGTGGATGGAACCGCAGCAGTGGCACTCGGTGATCGGCACCAGCCTCGACGGGTTCTACAACGTCACGCGGCCGCTGCTCAAGGGGATGCTCGTGAACCGGTTCGGGCGCATCGTCAACATCGTCTCGCTCTCGGGCATCAAGGGGCTGCCCGGGCAGGCCAATTACGCCGCGGCCAAGGGCGGCGTGATCGCCGCGACGAAGGCGCTGGCGCAGGAGGTGGCCAAAAAGGGGGTGACGGTGAATGCCATCGCCCCGGGATTCGTGCGCACGGACATGACCGCCGACATCGACGAGGCGGAGCTCCGCAAACAGATACCCGCCGGGCGCTTCTGCGAACCGGCCGAAGTCGCCGACCTGGCGATGTTCCTCATCTCGGAACAAGCCTCCTACATCACGGGGGAGGTCATTTCGATCAACGGGGGATTATATACCTGAGACCATGGAGAAGAGAGTAGTTATCACCGGAATGGGCATCTGGGCCTGCATCGGAAAAAATACGGAAGAAGTCACGCAGTCGCTCCGCGAAGGACGCTCGGGCATCGGGCTCGACCCGGCGCGCAGGGAGCTGGGATACATCTCGTCGCTGACGGGGATCGTGGAACAACCGAACCTGAAAGGGGTGCTCGACCGCCGCAAGCGGCTGGGTCTGTCCCAGCAGCGCGAATATGCCTCGGCCCCAGCAGGGCGAATATGCCTACATGGCCACCGCCGAGGCGATGCGCAACGCCGGAATGGACGAGGCCTACCTGGCGGCGAACGAGGTGGGAATCATCTACGGCAACGACAGCAGTGCGGCGCCGGTGATCGAGGGGATCGACATCATCCGCGCCAGGCGGAACACGGCGATGGTCGGCTCGGGCAATATTTTCCAGTCGATGAACTCGACCGTGACGATGAACCTCTCGGTGATCTTCAACCTGCGGGGCATCAACCTCACGCTCTCGGCGGCCTGCGCCAGCGGGTCGCACGCCATCGGCATGGGTTACCTGATGATCAGGCAGGGGTTGCAGGAGCGCGTGGTCTGCGGCGGCGCACAGGAGGTAAACCTCTACTCGGTGGGCAGCTTCGACGGGCTGGGGGCATTCTCGGCCCGCGAATCGGATCCCGCGGCGGCATCGCGCCCCTTCGACAAAGACCGCGACGGGCTGGTGCCGAGCGGAGGCGCGGCGACGGTGATCCTCGAAAGCCATGAATCGGCCGTCGCACGGGGCGCCGAAATCCTGGGCGAAGTGGTCGGGTACGGGTTCTCGTCGAACGGCGAGCATATCTCCGTGCCGAACGTCGACGGCCCGCGCCGTTCGCTGCTGCGGTGTCTGGAGGACGCCCGAATGCGGCCCGAAGAGATCCCCTACGTCAATGCGCACGCCACCTCGACGCCGCTGGGCGACTACAACGAGGCGGAGGCGATAGCCGGGGTATTCGCCGGATGCAACCCCTACGTGGCGTCGACCAAGTCGATGACCGGCCACGAAATGTGGATGGCCGGGGCGAGCGAAGTGGTCTACTCGATGCTGATGATGCGGCACGGGTTCATCGCCCCGAACATCAACTTCACCGAGGGCGACGAGGCCACCTCGAAGCTCAACATCCCCGTCCGCAGGGTGGACACGGAGTTCGACTGCTTCCTCTCGAACTCGTTCGGCTTCGGCGGCACCAACTCGACCCTGATCGTTAAGAAATACAAATAAACCCTTTCCTAAAAATGACAGAACAGGAACTCATAGAAAAGATCGATACCGTACTGGCCGATGAATTCGAAGTCGACCGGACGACCATCACGCCCGAAGCCCCGCTGCTGGAGACGCTCGACCTGGACAGCCTCGACCTGGTGGACGTCGTGGTGATCGTCGACAAGAACTTCGGCGTAACGCTCACGGGCCCCGATTTCAAGGAGCTGAAGACCTTCCGGGACTTCTACGACCTGATTATCAGCCGGACGAATGGGAAATAACGGCAAACAGTGGAGCGGACGCTCGCGCGGCGGCGGTTTCGGGTACAATTTCTTCATCCTGCTGATGAAGGTGGCCGGAATACGCAGCGCGTATGCCTTCCTCTCGCTGGTAGTCGTCTATTTCATCCCCTTCGCACCCCGCGCCACGCGGGCCGTATGGTTCTATAACCGCCGCATCCTGGGATACGGCAGGCTGCACTCGGCGGTGAAGCTCTACGCCCACTACTATGCGCTCGGGCAGACGATCATCGACCGGGTGGCCATCGGCAGCGGCATGGAGCGAAAATACAAATTCGAATTCGAAAACTACGACGCTTTCCTGCGCGTGCTCGACGGCGGGCGCGGGGCGGTGATCATCGGCGCACACGTCGGATGCTGGGGCACGGGGGCCGGGTTCTTCGGGGACTACGCCCGCAAGATGCACCTGGTGATGTACGACGCCGAATACCGGCAGATCAAAAGCGTCATGGAGAAACATTGCGGGCAGGAGGGCTACAAGGTGATCGCGGTGAACGAGGGCGGCATCGAGTCGATCCTCCGCATCAAGGAGGTGCTCGACCGCAAGGAGTACGTCTGCTTCCAGGGCGACCGCTTCGTCGAGGGCAGCCCGACGGTGACGCTACCTTTCATGGGGCGCGAAGCGCCGTTCCCGGCGGGGCCGTTCGCCGTCGCCGGGAAATTCCGCGTCCCGGTGGTCTTCTACTATGCCATGCGCGAACGCGGCAGGCGTTACCGCTTCATCTTCGACATCCCGGACGGGGACGGGTGCGGCACGAAGGAGGCCATACTGGGCAGCTACGTACGCTCGCTCGAAGCCGTGGTGAGACGCTACCCGCAGCAGTGGTTCAACTTCTATCGGTTCTGGTCGTGAGCGCATGCAGCATATTACTCGTATCGGCCAACCGGCACACCTCGCCCTACCCCGTTTATCCGCTCGGACTTTCGTATCTGAAAACCTATCTGGAGCGCACGATAAGCGGGATACGCGTCGATATGGCGGACTGCAACCTGCTCACGGACGGGCAGCTGGCGGAGCGTATCCGCATGCTGGCACCCCGTTACATCGGGCTGTCGCTGCGCAATGTCGACGGGGCCAACTCGCTCGACCGGCGGGGCTTCCTGCCCCAGTACAAGGCGCTGGCGGACGTCATACGCACGGCAAGCGACGCCCCTCTGATCATCGGCGGTGCCGGGTTCTCGATCTTCCCCGAGGCCTTCATGCGGGAGCTGGGCGCCGATTACGGCATCCACGGTGAGGGCGAAGAGCCGCTCGCGGAGCTGATCGGGACGCTGGAGCGCGGCCGGACGGAGATCGACATCCCGTCGGTCTATACCCGCGACGGACGCCGCGGAAGCGGCCGCAGGAGCTACCTGCCTTCGATCGAGGTGCAGTTCGAGCCCGAATTGACGGGCTATTACTGGAAGCGGAGCGGGATGCTCAACATACAGACCAAGCGGGGGTGCCCCTACGACTGCATCTATTGTTCGTACCCCTCGATCGACGGGCGGTGCGTGCGGACGATGGATCCCGAGGCCATCGCCGAAAATATCCTGCGCGCCAAGCGCGACTACGGGATCAGCTACCTGTTTTTCACCGACTCGGTGTTCAACATCGGCCCGGAATACAACGTCCGGCTGGCCGAGACGCTGATCCGCCGCCGCACGGATATCCGCTGGGGCGCCTACTTCTCGCCGCGGGGCATCGACGCAGAGCAGATGCGGCTGTTCCGGGCTTCGGGGCTTACGCACATCGAATTCGGCACCGAGTCATTCTGCGACCGGACGCTGGAGGCTTACGGCAAGCGTTTCACGTTCGGCGACGTCGAGCGGGCAAGCCGGCTCGCGCTGGACGAGGGTGTCTACTACGCCCACTTCCTGATCCTGGGCGGCTACGGCGACACGCGCGAAAACATGCGCGAAACAATCGAAAACTCGCGGCGGATGGAGTACACCGTCATGTTCCCCTATGCGGGCATGCGCATCTACCCGCATACGCGGCTGGCGGAGCTGGCCGCGAAAGAGGGTGTCGTCGGCCGGGACGACGACCTGCTGGGGCCGACCTACTACCTCTCGCCGGACTTCGACCTGGAACAGGTGCGGCCTGCCGCGCTGGCCACGGGCAAGGCGTGGGTTTTCCCCGACGACCCGCAGAGCGCGCTGGCGGATACGCTGCGGTTGAAACGAAATAAAAAAGGGCCTTTATGGGAGTACCTGAGAAAACCCTGATTACGGGGGAGGAGATACTGGAATACATCCCGCAGCGCCCGCCGGTCGTGATGGTCGACACCTTTTACGGCATCGACGAGCGGGGGTGCGCACGCAGCGGGCTGACCGTTACGGCGGACAACCTGTTCGTCGCGGACGGGGTGCTGGACGAGTGCGGCATCGTGGAGCACATCGCACAGTCGGCCGCCCTGAGGGCGGGTTACATGAACCGCACGATGGGCCGAAGAGTGCAGCTGGGGTACATCGGCGCCGTGAACGACCTGAAGGTGCACTTCCTGCCGCCGGTGGGCAGCAGGCTCGTCACCCAGAACATGGTCGAGCAGACGGTGATGAACGTAACGCTTCTTTCGGCACGGACGGAATGCGACGGGAAACCCGTCGCCGAGTGCCGGATGAAAATATACCTGGAAGAGTGATGGTACGCAGGAAAAAGAGCGAGGCGAGCCTCGTGAACAAGACATCGCTGCGCGTGAGGTTCAGCGAAGTGGATTCGATGCAGATCGTGTGGCACGGCGAATACGTGCGTTATTTCGAGGACGGGCGCGAGGCGTTCGGCCGCGAATTCGCAGGGCTGGGTTACATGGACATCTATGCCAGCGGCTACACGGCGCCGATCGTCGAGTTGCACCTGCAATACAGGAAACCGCTGAAAGTGAATGACACGGCCGTAGTGGAAACCCGCTATATCGCCACCGAGGCGGCGAAGGTCTGTTTCGAGTACACGATTCGCAGCGCCACCGACGGCGAAGTGGTGGCCGAAGGCAGCTCGACACAGGTGTTTCTCGACAGCCGGGGCGAACTGCAACTGCTCGCGCCGGAATTCTACCGCAAATGGAAAGAGCGATGGGAGGTGAAATAACGGTCTGGTGGGGCCCCGACGACATGGTATCGGCGCTGGGCTTCGGCACGGAGGAGAACATGGCCGCCGTACGTGCCATGAAAAGCTCGCTGGCGTCGTGGCACGACGCCACACCCGTATGCCTGATCGACCGGAAGCGGCTCGGAGCGCTGGCGGCGGAGCAGGGACTCGCGGGATATACGCCCCTGGAACGGCTCGTGCTGGCGACGCTGGGCGGGGTGGTCGCCCGCTCGGGGGTCACGCCCGCCGACAAGCGGGTGCTGATCGTCCTGGCGACGACCAAAGGGGAGATCGGGTCGCTGGGGAGCGCCCCGGAGCGATGCGACCTGAACAGGACGGCGGAAGTCGTGGGGCGTCATTTCGGCGCCGCGCACCGGCCGCTGCTGATCTCGAACGCCTGCATCTCGGGGGTTTCGGCCATCGTCATCGCGGCACGGCTGATCCGCAGCGGCCGGTACGACCATGTCTTCGTGGCGGGATTCGACCTGCTGAGCGACTTCATCGTCAGCGGATTCAACGCCTTCAAGTCGGTGAGCCCGACGCTTTGCCGTCCCTACGATGCGGCACGCGACGGGCTGACACTGGGCGAAGCGTGCGGCGCCGTCCTGCTGACACGCGACCGACGACTCTCGGCCACGGGCGTGAGCGTGGCGGGAGGCGGAATCTCGAACGACGCCAACCATATATCGGCGCCTTCGCGCACAGGCGACGGGCTCTGGTACGCTATCCGCGCGGCACTCGCCGAGGCGGGAATCGGGGCCGGGGAGATCGGGCTGGTAAACACCCACGGCACGGCGACCGTCTACAACGACGAGATGGAGAGCAGGGCGCTGCACCTCGCAGGATTGTGCGGCGTGCCCTGCAACTCGCTGAAGCCCTATTTCGGACATACGCTGGGGGCTTCGGGCGTGATCGAAAGCATCGTTACGGTACGGGAGCTGTGCGAGGGCACCTGCTTCGGGGTGAAGGGCTACGCGGAGTGCGGGGTACCCTACCCGCCCGACGTGAGCGCCGCGCACCGCAAGATACGAACGGACGCGGCGCTGAAAACCGCCTCGGGATTCGGGGGCTGCAACGCCGCGGTCGTATTCCGCCGCGCAGCGGGCCCCGACGCCGCGCCCGGAAATGAAACGGCAACGGGACAAGGGTGTGGGCCAAACACAGGTGTGCAAGGCGGGAACGACTGCCTGGAGGCTGCCCGTGCCCGAAGCGGAACGGCTATGAGCGCGAATGACCGGGCGCGTGGCAAAAATGCGGTCGGGCACGGGAACCCGGACACCGGAGAAAAGGCCGGCGGCCATGCGGAAACCGGCACAGGACGACACGGCAGCGGAATCCGCTGTCACGATACGGCACACGTCGTCATTGCGCAACACCCTTCGCTGCCGTTCGACGCCTTCATCCGCGAAAGATACCGGGCGCTCGCAGACCCGAACATGAAATTCTCGAAGATGGACGACCTGTGCAAGCTGGCCTACGTCGCCTCGTGCGAACTGCTCTCCGGACACAGGCCCGATTGCCCGGCGGAGCGCATCGGCGTGGTGATGGCCAACCGCAGCGCCTCGCTCGACAGCGACCGGCGCCACCAGGCGATTATCGACGCCGGGGACGGGTGCGGGGCTTCACCGGCGGTGTTCGTCTACACGCTGCCCAACATCATGCTGGGGCAGGTGGCGATCAAGCACGGGCTGAAGGGAGAGAGCACTTTTTTTGCGTTCCCGGACAAAAGCAGTAACTTTATCCGGGAATACGCCGCTTCGCTGATCGCCGAAGGGCGCATGGACGCCGTCCTGTGGGGCTGGTGCGAATTCGACGGCGGCAGCTACGACTGCGAACTGACATTAACCGAAAAAACGGGACAAAATACGATGGAAGATCTGGAACTGCAACTCAAACAACAAATTATCGAAGCGCTGAACCTCGAGGAGATCACCGCCGACGAGATAGCGACCGACGCGCCGCTGTTCGGCGACGGGCTGGGACTCGACTCGATCGACGCACTGGAAATCACCCTCCTGCTCGAAAAACACTACGGCATACGGCTGGCAAACCCGGCCCAGGCCAAACCGATATTCTATTCGGTAGCCACGCTGGCCGACTATATCCGCAAGAACCGCCCGCAATGAGCATAGCCGTCTGCGGCATAGGGATCGTCTCGGCCATCGGCATCGGAGCCGGGGAGACGCTCGGGAGCCTGCGCACCGGACGCAGCGGAATCGGGAAGCCGACGCTTCCCGGTTCGGCTGTCGGCGTGCCCGTGGGCGAAGTGAAACGGGACAACGCGGCACTCGGGGAGCTGCTCGGCATCCCGGAGCGCGAACATCCCTCCCGCACCGCCCTGCTGGGCATGGCGGCGGCCGCACAGGCCGTAGCGGATGCGGCGATCCCCGCCGGGGCGCGCGTAGCACTCGTCTCGGGCACCTCGGTAGGCGGCATGGATTTGACGGAGAATTTCTACCGCGACTTCCGCACGGACAAGGCGAAAGGGCGGCTGCGCGACGTGGCGGGGCACGACTGTGCCGACAGCACGCAACGGATCGCCCGCTACTGCGGCATTGGAGGTTACACGGCGACGGTCAGCACGGCCTGCTCGTCGGCCGCAAACGCCATCGTCACCGGCGCCCTGCTGCTCGGGAGCGGCATGGCCGACTATGTGGTGGCCGGGGGCACGGATGCCCTCTGCCGTTTCACGCTCAACGGCTTCAACTCGCTCTCGGTGCTCGACCGGGAACCCTGCCGCCCGTTCGACGCCACGCGCGCCGGGCTGAACCTGGGCGAAGGGGCGGGTTACCTCGTCCTCACGCACGAAAGGCCCGGCATGCGCACCTACTGCCGCCTGACGGGATATGCCAATGCCAACGACGCCTATCACCAAACGGCCTCGTCGCAAACGGGCGAGGGGGCATACCGCGCCATGGCCGGGGCGCTGGCACAAAGCGGGCTGCGCTGCGTGGACTACATCAACGTTCACGGCACGGCGACCCCGAACAACGACCTCACGGAAGGCACCGCCCTGCGGCGGCTGTTCGGCGGACAGGTGCCGCCGTTCAGTTCGACGAAAGGCTATACGGGGCATGCGCTCGCCGCGGCGGGAGGCATCGAGGCCGTATTGGCGGTGCTGGCTATCACACACGGGCTGCGCTACGGCAACCCCGGATTCGCGGAGCCGATCCCGGAGCTCGGGCTGCACCCCGTAGCACGGACGCAAGAGGCCGACGTACGTTCGGTGCTCTCCAATTCGTTCGGGTTCGGCGGCAACTGCTGTTCATTAATCTTTGCCAAATGAAACTCTACGTCAACTGCATCACATCGGACGCCGGGCTGCGCCGCGACATCAAGGAGCTGATCCCCGAAATGAACCTCCGACGGAGGATGAGCCGCGTGGTGAAGTCGGGCGTCGCGGCGGGCATCGAATCGCTGCTGGAATTCGGCGACCGGGCGGCGGTCGAGGCCGTCGTCACGGCCACGGGGCTGGGGTGCATCGCCGACAGCGAGAAATTCCTCGACTCGCTGATCGCCAACGAAGAGCGGATGCTCAACCCGACGCCGTTCATCCAGTCGACGTTCAACACGGTCGGGGCTCAGATCGCCCTGCTGCGCGGGCTGCACTGCTACAACACGACCTACGCCAACCGCTGGACGAGCTTCGAGAACGCCCTGACGGATGCCGCACTGCGCATCGGCGCGGGGTTGTCGCGGGCGGTACTGGTCGGGGCGTTCGACGAGACGACGCCGTCGGTCGAAAAGGTACTGCAACGCCTCGGGATGGCACAGCAGGGCGGCTGGGGCGAATCGTCGGTATTCTTCGTGCTGACCGCCGAAGCGTTCGACACCTCGGTCGCGGCGATCACGGGGATCCGGTTCACGGACGGCACAGCCATCGGGGAAAGCGCCGGCAGTGAATTCCCGGACGGGGAAAGCGCCGGCACGGGAAGAATCCAGTCCCGGGAAGATGCCGGCACAAGGACATCGGCCGGGGGAAACGCCGGCCGTGAAATCCCGGCCGGGGGAAGTCCCGGCACGGGGACGGCCGCCGGGAACGGGGAGGAACCAGGGAATGCGATGCATAGCGGCGAGTGCCGGACGGTACGTGCGTCGATGAGCGGCGTGACGCCCCATTTCACGGCCATCGCCGAGGTGTTCCGCCGTGTGGTCGCCGGGGAGGCCGGGAATACGGGTAAGGCCGGAAATATCGGGAACGCCGGGAGCATAGAGGACACCGGGAACGCCGGGCAGAGGATCGTGCTTTACAACGATTTCCCGGGCAGCACCGTATCCGCCATCGAATTGACATGTATGTAATTATCGCCATAATCGCCGCGGGGTTCGCCCTTTTCTACTGCTCCTACCAGATCAGGCTGGGGGCGTATGTCCGCAGCCTGTGCCGCAACCGGGCGGCGGGGCGCGTCGTGGCGCTGACGTTCGACGACGGGCCCGACCCCGAGCAGACGCCGCGCGTATTGGACACGCTGCGGGCGCACGGCGTACGGGCGACCTTCTTCCTGATCGGCAGCAAGGCCGAACTGCACCCGGAGATCGTACGCCGTATGGCCGCCGAGGGGCATGCAATCGGCATTCACACGTGGAGCCACACGCCCGGCTTCCCGATGCTGCGAAGCGGGGCGATGGCGGCCGACATCCTGCGGTGCCGGGAGTCGCTGCGCGAGATAACCGGCGTGGAAACCGACCTTTTCCGGCCCCCCTACGGGGTCACGAACCCGATGGTGGCACGCGCCGTGAAACGGACGGGAAGCCGCTGCGTGGGCTGGAGCATCCGCTCGCTCGACACGCTCCGGCAGCGCAGCCGTGAGGCCGTGGCACGCCGCATCCGCCGACGGCTGGGCGACGGCAAGGTGATCCTGCTGCACGACGACCGCCCCGGTGCCGAACGGCTACTGGCGATGGTGCTGAACGACCTGCAACGCGGGGGCTACCGCACGGCGACCGTATGCGAACTGTTTAAAACCGAGAAACCATGAAGATAGCGTCACTTCTTTTCATCCCCGCCCTGCTCCTGTCGGGGCTGACGGCCCGGGCCGGGCTGCCCGCGTCGTTCAAAGAGCGGCTCGCCGAAGCCAGCCGCGAGAACAGGACTATCCAGTGCGACTTCACGCAGCACAAACAGGTGCGCCGCATGAAGAACGAGATCGAGCTCAAAGGCCGCTTCTATTACGACAACAGCCTCGCCATGGCGCTCGACTACACCGTGCCCGAAGGCGACAAGGTGATTATCCGCAACGACCGCATCATCCTCAAAACGGCCGGGCAGGTGACCCAGACCGCGACGTCGGCCAACCCCATGCTGCAACAGGTGGCGCTGATGATCCGCGCCAGCATGACCGGCGACCTCTCGCAGTTCGGCCAGGGGTGGCAGATCGGCTACACCGAAAAGGAGGGTGTCGGGGAGGTGAAAATGGTTCCCGAGTCGAAGCGCGCCCGCAAGTACATCGACTCGATCACGCTCTGCTTCGACCTGAAGGACATGACCTTAGACCGCATGGAACTCTGCGAGACCCAAGGCGGGCGTTCGGTCTACGAATTCCGCAACAAGCGTTTCAACCTCCCGGTCGACCCCGCAAGGTTCAACCCGTAACCCAGAGACCACGCCCGATGCAAGACCTGTTCACCAGCATAGACAACTACTTGGCCCAGGAGGGGCATTACGCTTTCCGCGTGCGGCTCGATGCGTCGCACCCGGTCTTCCGGGGGCATTTCCCCGGGCACCCGATGCTGCCGGGAGTCTGCACGCTGCAACTCGTACGGGAATGCCTGAACCGCGGCACGGGACGCAGGTTCCGCTATGCGGCCATCCGCGAATGCAAGTTCCTCGAGATGGTCGTGCCGCAGGCGGACGAACTGCTGGAGATCGACATCAGGCTCGCGGACGACGGCCCCGCGGCGAAGAAGCTCGTTTGCACCGTCGCCAACAACGGCAAAACGGCACTCAAACTCAAAGGAACCGTCAGCGAAGAGCTATGACCAGCGAAAAAAACGACATACTGGCGGTGATCCCGACCTACAACAACGAAAAGACCCTCGCCCGAGTCATCGGAGACGTGCGCCGCTACTGCACGGACGTGCTGGTGGTGAACGACGGGTCGACCGACTCGACGGCGGACATACTCGGCACGGCGGGCGTCGAGGCGGTCTCCTACGCTCCGAACCGGGGCAAGGGCTACGCCCTGCGCCGGGCGCTGCGCTACGCCGCGGAGCACGGCTACCGTTACATGCTGACGATCGACTCGGACGGACAGCACTACGCCTCGGACATCCCGAAATTCGTCGAAGAGATCGCAAAGACCCCCGACGCACTGCTCGTGGGGGCCCGCAACCTGAGGTCGGACAACATGCCGGGCAAAAACACCTTCGCCAACAAGTTCTCGAACTTCTGGTTCCGCGTGGAGACGGGTATCCGCCTCGACGACACGCAGTCGGGGTTCCGGCTCTACCCCGTGCGGCGGATGAAGGGGATGCGTTTCGCGACGCGCCGCTACGAGTTCGAGGTCGAAGTGCTGGTACGCGCCGCATGGCGCGGGATCGAGGTGCGCAACATCCCGGTGGGGGTTTTCTACCCCGAAAAGGCCGAGCGCGTGTCGCATTTCCGCCCGGGCAAGGATTTCACGCGCATTAGCATCCTCAACACGTTGCTCGTGCTCGGAGCGCTGCTGTTCTATTATCCCTGGCGGTTCCTGCGGTCGCTCACCCGGGAAAACATCCGGCGCTTCGTGGCCGACAACATCACCCGGTCGAAGGACTCGAACCCGCGGCTGGCCGCCTCGATCGGGCTGGGCGTCTTCTTCGGCATCGCCCCGCTGTGGGGCTACCAGATGATCGCGGCCGCCGTTACGGCGCATTTCACACGCCTGAACAAAGCCGTGGCGGTTATCAGCTCGAACATCAGCATCCCGCCGATGATCCCGTTCATCCTTTACGGAAGTTACTGGACGGGGGCGCAGGTCTTGCAGCGCGACATGCCGCTCTCGCTCTCGGACATCACCCTGGAACGGGTGGCCGCAGACCTCGTACAATACATCGTGGGCAGCTTCACGATGGCCGCCGTATGCGGTGCGGCCGCGACGGCGGGCGGCTATGGCCTGTCCGTGCTCTGGTCGGCTATGCCCTGCTCGTACTCTGTAAACGCACGCCCGGCCATGAATAAACTTTTCATCACCCTCTACGACTTCTTCGAACGGCGCCGCGCACTGCTCTGCACGGTGCTGGCAGTGCTGGTCGCGGCGATGGGTGCGGCGGCCCTGCAACTGCGTTTCAGCGAGAACATCACCGGCTTCTTCCCCGACGGGGAGCGGAAGGCCGCGGCGGCATTCTCGAACCTGAAGATCAAGGACAAGATCGCCGTGATGATAAATGCCCGGGAAGGTGCAGAAGGCACGGGAGCCACGGCGGAGGGGATGATGGCCTGCGCCGACCGGCTGGTGGAACTGCTCGAAGCCGATACGCTTTTCCACCGCTGGGCACAGGCCGAGGCTTCGTTCGGCTGCGAGCTGGCGGACGACATGCGGGCGTTCCTGCAAGGGCACCTGCCGCTGCTGCTCACCGAGGCGGACTATGCCCGCATGGACACGCTCCTCACGCGGCAGGGCATCGCGCGCGCGATGGAAAGCAACTACCGCAGGCTGCTGTCGCCCGTCGGCGGGTTCATCGACGAATACATCTACGACGACCCGCTGGGGCTGTCGTTCGGGGCACTGGGAAAATTACAGGAGCTGAATATCGGGGGCAATTACACGCTCTTCGACGACTACCTCTTCTCGAAGGACATGACGACGCTGATGGTCTTCATCTCGCCCCGGTACGAGAGCAGCGACACGGGCATCGGCGACCGGCTGGTGGAGCGGATCGAAGCGGTGCTGGCCGGCCTGAACGCCGAGTACGCCGCCCAGGGCATCTCGGCCGACTACTTCGGCGCCCCGGCAGTGGCCGCATACAACGCGCGGCAGATCAAGCACGACATGATGCTGACGCTGAACATCGCCATCCTCGTCATCGTGGTGTTCATCACCCTCTCGTTCCGCAACAAGCTGTCGGTGCTGCTGGCCCTGATCCCCGTGGCACTGGGAGGATTGCTGGCGCTGGCGGTCATGTCGCTCGTGTGCCACACGATCTCGGCCATAGCCGTCGGGGCCGGAACCGTCGTCATGGGCATCGCACTGAGCTACTCGATACACATCCTCTGCCATGCCAACCACTGCCACGACCCGCGGCAGATCATCCGCGACCTGGCCTACCCGCTGACGATCGGCAGCATCACGACCATCGGCGCCTTCGCCGGGCTGCTTTTCACCGACTCGCAGCTGCTGCGCGACTTCGGGCTCTTCGCTTCGCTGACACTGGTCGGAACGACGCTGTTCAGCCTCGTCCTGCTGCCACACCTGATCCGTAAGGAGGATCGCGGGGGGGGGTCGGCCGTGCTCAAGGGCGTGGAGCGGCTCACCAGTATGCGCCCCGACCGCAACCGCATGCTGGTGGCGGCGATACTCGGGCTCACGGCGGTATGCCTCTTCTTCTTCAACCGCATCGGCTTCGACAGCGACATGATGCACCTGAACTACAACGCACCCCATCTGGCGCAGGCCGAGGAGCGTCTGAGCCGTCTGATGGACGACGACCGGGAACGTTCGAAGGTGCTCTTCCTCACGGCGGCCGACACCCCGGCCGAAGCCGTGGACAGCTACCTGCGCCTGGGACGGCAGCTCGACTCGCTGAAACAGGCCGGGAAGATCGACTCCCATGCCGGGGTGACCTCGTTCGTGGTGGACAGCGCCGAGCAGATGCTGAGGCTGGAGCGCTGGCGAAAGTTCTGGACGCCGCAGCGCCGCGAAGTGCTGCGCGCAGGGATCCGGGAGGGCGAAAGGCGCTACGGATTCGCCGAAGGGGCCTTCGACGGCGCACTGGAACTGGCCGGAAGGGAGTACACCAGGCTCGACTACTCGTCCCCGGCGGCACGGGAGGTATTCCGCGAATGGATCGACGGACAAGGGGCGACACCCATATTCCTGAGCCATGTGACATTGCCCGACAGCTGCAAGCACGAAGTTTACGCCGTGTTCTCGGCGGCGGACGACATCGTGGTCGCCGACCGGGCGTTCTACGCCGGGAAAATGGCGCGGAGCGTGAACCACAACTTCTACCTGATACTCTCGATCTCGTCGATACTGGTCACCGTGGCGCTATTTCTCTGCTACGGGCGTATCGAGCTGACGCTGATGTCGCTGCTGCCGATGGGCATCAGCTGGGTCATCATCCTGGGACTGATGGCGATGTTCGGCGTGGAATTCAACATCGTGACGATCATCCTCTCGACCTTCATCTTCGGCATCGGCGACGACTTCAGCATCTTCATCATGGACGGGCTGCTGAGCGAATACAAGACCGGGCGCAGGATGCTCGACACGCACAAGACGGCGATCTTCTTTTCGGCCTTCACCGTCGTGGTGGGGCTCGGGGCGCTGATCTTCGCACGCCACCCGGCACTGCACTCGCTGGCGACGATCTCCCTATTCGGCATCGTCGCCGTGGTGCTGGTCTCCTACACGATACAACCCGTGCTGTTCCGGATGCTGATCACCTCGCAGACCGAAAAGGGCGGGGCGCCCTACACGCTGGGGAGCCTCGTGAACACGGCCTACGCATTCGGGTTGTTCGTGACGGGCTGCCAGTTGTTGCAGGCGCTGATCTTCACGCTCTGGCCGTTGCCGATGGCACGCCGCCGCAAACAGCGCATCGTGCAGTGGTCGATCCACCACATGACGCGGGGATTCCTGCGGGCGATGGTCACGACGAAGACCATACGCCTGAACGAGCCGGGCGAAAAGTTCGAAAAACCGGCGGTCGTGATCGCCAACCACCAGTCGTTCATCGACATCCTGGTGCTGCTGAGCATCTGCCCCAAGGCCGTGATGGTGACCAACGGCTGGGTATGGCGTTCGCCGGTATTCGGGCGTATCGTCCGCTACCTGGGGTTCTACCACGCGGCGGACGGATACGAACGCCTCGCCCCGGCACTGGCGCAGAAAGTGGCCGAAGGGTACAGCGTGATCGTCTTCCCCGAGGGGACGCGCTCGGCGGACGGGAAGATCGGACGCTTCCACAAGGGGGCTTTCTACCTGGCCGGGGAACTGGGGCTGGACATCTTGCCGATCTGCCTCTACGGCAACGGCATGATCTCGTCGAAAAGGCAGCCCATCTATATCAAACACGGGCTGGTGGTAAGCCGCGTGCTGCCGCGCATGGCTGCCGCCGACCCCGCGAACTGCTCGGCGCAGGCCAAGGCCGCCTGCCGCCTGATGCGCCGGGAGTACCTCGGGCTGTACGAAACCTACAACAGGCCGTGCAACCCCTATTTCCGCGACATGCTCATCAAGAGTTACACCTACAAGGGCCCCGTGCTGGAGTGGTACATGCGCGTCAAGGTGCGGCTGGAGCGGAGCTACGAGCTGTTCGACCGCATCGTGCCGCGCGATGCGGCGGTCGTAGACCTCGGGTGCGGATACGGCCCCCTGAGCTACATGCTCGCCATGCTCTGCGAGCGGCGGCGGGTCATCGGCATGGACTACGATGCGGAAAAGGTCGAGACGGCCGGACAGAGCTTCCTGCGGCGGCCGGGCATCGAGTTCATCCACGCCGACCTGCGCACGGCGGAGCTGCCCGGGGCAGACGCCTTCCTGCTGGTCGACGTGCTGCACTACATGCGCCCCGAAGAACAACGGGCGCTCATCGGGCGCTGCGCGGCACGGCTCAACGCAGGCGGACGGATCATCATCCGCGACGGCGACAGCGGCAAGGCCGAGCGGCACAAGGCCACGGCGATGACCGAGGTGTGGTCGACGAAGATCGTGGGGTTCAACAAGACCGACGGCGGGCTGCATTTCACCTCGACGCCCGAGCTGGCCCGGATCGCCCGCGAACTGGGCATGGAGATACACGCCGCGCACAAGGACACGCGCACGTCGAATACGGTATACATACTGACCCGGCGGGAAGCGGAGGGCCGAAAGGAGGAGTGACATGGAGGGGCAGTTCGACATAATCGTCATCGGCAGCGGCCTCGGAGGCCTGGAGTGCGGCGCCATGCTCGCCCGCGAAGGGATGGGGGTCTGCGTCACGGAACAGGCCGACGTCCCCGGGGGCTGCCTGCAATCGTTCTCCCGGCGGGGACATGCGATCGACACGGGCATGCACTACATCGGCAGCATGCAGGCCGGCGGCATCATGCGCCGTTACTTCGAATATTTCGGCATCCTCGGCTCGCTGCGCCTGCGGCCGCTCGACGAGGCATTCGACGTCGTGTCGCTGCCCGGAGCGGGCGACTACGCCTACATGCACGGTTACGAAGCCTTCGAAAAGCACATCGGGGAATTGTTCCCGCACGAAAAGGCGGGGCTCGGCCGCTACTGCGCGAAGCTGCGCGAAATCGGCGGCAGCATCGGCATCAGGGTGCACCGCACGGGGCGGCTGTCGGCCGGGGGAACGAAATACCTCGGGGCACCGGCGGCCGGATTCATCGGCGAATGCGTCGCAGACCCGCTGCTGCGCAATGTCCTCGCGGGGACGAACCCCCTCTACGGAGGCGTGCGCGAAAGCTCGACGCTCTACCACCACGCGATGATAAACCACTCGAACATCGAAGGCGCCTGCCGCTTTACGGGCGGGACGCAGCAGATCGCCGACGCACTGGCGGCCAAGATCCGCGAGCACGGAGGGACGACGCTGGTGCGGAGCCGCGTCGTCGCCCTGCACACCGAAGGGCGGCGCGTCACGGGCGTGGAGCTGGCCGACGGGCGAATGCTGCGGGCAAAAACCGTCATCTCGGCCATCCATCCCGCGGAAACCCTCCGGCTGATAGGCCCGACGCCCGTCGTCCGCAAGGCATTCAGGGAACGGATCGGCAGCCTGCCCGACTCGTACGGACTCTTCTCGATATACCTGCTGCTGAAGCCGGGGCAGTTCCCCTACATCAACCGGAACCTCTATTACTTCGCCGGGAAAGATGTCTGGAAGACGCTTTTCGACCCGGAGGCCATGCGGCCGGGGATGGTGCTGCTCAGCGCACAGGCTCCGGACGGCGACCCGGCATGGTGCGACGTCGTAACGCTGATGACGCCCGTCGCCACCCGCCCCTGGGAGGCGTGGGAAGGCTCCGCCCCGGGACGCCGCCCCGAAGCCTACACGGCGCTGAAGGCCGCCATGACGCAGGCGACGGTCGATTTCGCCTGCGCCCGCCTTCCGGAACTGAGGGATGCCATCGCCCATACGTATGCCGCCACGCCGCTCACCTACCGCCACTACACCGGCGCACCGCACGGCGCGGCATACGGGCTGCTGAAAGACTGCCGCAGCATCATGGCGTCGCACATCCCGGCCCGCACCAAATTCGAAAACCTGCTGCTCACGGGGCAGAACCTCACGGTTCACGGCGCCATCGGCGTCACGCTGTCGGCCGCGGCGACCTGCTCGGAAATAGTGGGCACGGAATACCTCGCAAAAAAAATCGCAAACGCATGAAACGCCTCTTCAAATACACACTCATCGCACTGGCGGCGATCCTCGTCCTGCCGGCGGCATTCCTCTGCGGCCTCTATTTGACGGCCGACATGGAGCAACCAGCGGTGACGATCGACACCGCGGCCTACCGCGTCACAAACCACGGTGGCTACACCACCTGCCACGGCAGTTTCCTGCGCTGCAACCCCCACGGACTCTGGGAGCTCTATACCGCCGGGCCGCCCGAAGAGTCGGGGGCGGCGGCAGGCGCCCTCACCGCAGGGCTGATGCACTACCAGGAACAGGTTTTCGTAGACCAAATCCGCGAATTCGTCCCCTCGGAGGGCTACCTGAAATTCCTGGGCGGCATGATCCGGATATTCAACCGCAACCTGGGGCGGCACGTCCCCGAGGAGTACCGGCGCGAGATATACGCCCGGTCGCTTTACTGCTCGCACGACTTCGACGCCATCGGCACCCCCTACGAACGCCAGCTCAACTACCACGCGGCGCACGACATCGGGCACGCTATGAGCCAGTACATGCTCGTGGGATGCAGTTCGTTCGCGGCATGGGGCGGTGCGAGCGACGACGGGAAACCGGTCGTCGGGCGCAACTTCGATTTCTATATGGGCGACGACTTCGCCCGCAACAAGATCGTGACCTTCTGCCGGCCGCAGGCGGGCTATCCCTTCGCCAGCATCGGCTGGGCGGGGATGATCGGCGTGCTGTCGGGCATGAACTCCGAAGGGCTAACCGTGACGATCAATGCCGCGAAAGGGCCCGTGCCGCTCGCATCGGCGACACCCATCTCGATCCTCGCACGCGAGATCCTGCAACATGCGGCGACCATCGCAGAGGCGCTGGAGATCGCCCGCCGCCGCGACACCTTCGTCAGCGAATCGCTGCTCGTGGCCTCGGCACGCGACGGGAGGGCGGCGATCATCGAGAAAACGCCCCGCCGAACCGTGCTCTACGAGGGCGACGGGGAGTACCTCATATGCACGAACCACTACCAGTCGGAGGCGTTCGCCGACGACGGGGACAACCGCGAGAATATCGCCATGACCGACAGCCCCCATCGCTTCGCCCGGCTCGAAGAGCTCATGGCGGCGAATGCACCCCTCGGCGTCCCGGCAGCGGCCGCCATGCTGCGCGACCAGCGCGGCACGGGCGGCAAGGACATCGGCGTGGGGAACGACTGTTCGGTGAACCAGTCGATCGCCCACCACTCGGTCATATTCAAGCCGGCAACCCTGCAAATGTGGGTCTCGACCTCGCCGTGGCAGGGCGGCGCCTTTGTCTGCTACGACCTCGGGGCGATCCTGCGCAACCCCGACCCCGCCGCTGAGCTCTACGACTCGGCGCAGGAGATACCTTCCGACACGGCCTACCTGGCCCGAGACTACCCGCGCGTGGTCGCATCCCGCCAACTCGGCGCCCGGATCCGCCGGGCGATGAAAGCAGGGAGGAAGGCCGACGGGGAATTGATAGAAACCTTCGCCCAAACCAATCCGCAGAATTTCCACACCTGGAAACTGTTGGGGGAATACTACCTCTCGCAGGGCGACGACGGGCGCGCGGCACAGAGCTTCGGCAAGGCGCTGGAGGCAGGGGTTCCCCGCAGGGACGAACTCCTGGCGATAGAAAGACTCAAATCGGAATGCAAGCCATGATACGAAACCCGGAAATACAATTCGCATCGGCCGATGCGATCGCGGCGTTCCAGGAGGAACGCCTGCGCGATGAGGTCGCCTACCTCTATGAAAATTCGCCTTACTACCGGCGCATGTTCGACGGCTGCGGCATGCAGCCCGGCGACATCCGCACGGCGGACGACCTGCGGCACCTGCCCGTAACCACCAAAACGGATCTGCAACTCCACCCCGGGGAGTTCGTCTGCGTGCCCCGCCACCGCATCATCGACTACGTGACCACGTCGGGAACCCTCGGCGACCCGGTGACGTTCGCCCTGACGGAAGAAGACCTGGGCCGGCTGGCCTACAACGAGGCCGTGTCGTTCACCACGGCGGGATGCACCGGGGAGGACATCCTGCAGCTGATGACAACCATCGACCGCCGCTTCATGGCCGGGCTGGCTTACTTCATGGGAGCCCGAGAGCTGGGATGCGGCGTGATCCGCGTGGGGAACGGCATCCCCGAACTGCAATGGGACACCATCCGGCGCATCGGCCCCACGGGCTGCATCGTCGTGCCGTCGTTCCTGATAAAACTCGTCGGCTATGCGCAGGAGCACGGCATCGACTACCGCCGCTCGTCGCTGCGCCGTGCGATCTGCATCGGCGAGGCGCTGCGCGACACCGACTTCAGCAACAACACGCTGGGGGCGAAAATCACCGAACTGTGGCCCGAACTGGAGCTCTTCTCGACATACGCCTCGACCGAGATGCAGACCTCGGTCACCGAATGCGGGCACCACTGCGGCGGGCATGTCCCGGCCGACATGCTCCTGGTGGAGCTGCTCGACGAGCAGAACAACCCCGTGCCCGAGGGACAGGAGGGCGAGGTAGTAATCACGACGCTCGGCGTGCGGGGCATGCCGCTGCTGCGCTTCAAGACGGGCGACATCTGCATCGCCCGCACGGGACGCTGCGCCTGCGGCCGCACGACGATGCGCCTCTCGTCGGTGATCGGACGCCGGGGGCAGATGATCAAATTCAAGGGCACGACGCTCTACCCGCCCGCGCTGTACGACGTGCTGGAGAACATCCCCGGCGTGAACAACTACATCATCGAGGTATTCACCGGAAGCCTCGGCACCGACCAGATCGTGCTGCGAATCGGCAGCACGCGCCGCGACGAGGCGTTCGAGAAGGAGATCAAGGACACGTTCCGCTCGAAAGTGCGCGTAGCACCCGAGGTGGTCTTCGAACCGGTGGAGTACATTGCGAAAAAACAGATGCCCCAAATGAGCCGGAAACAAATAAAATTCGTAGATTTACGCGAACAAACCAAATAAAACCCAACCATGAAAAAATTACTGAGCATAGCCCTGTGCCTGATCGCCGTCGGCGGTTTCGCACAGAAGGGAAAGACGAAGATGGCGGCCGACTTCTACGGCGTGGATTACAGCTGCGTGAGCGTCATCGGGGCCAACGAGCAGCCGGCCGAGTTCATCAAGGCGTTCGAGGCCATCAACCGCCTCTTCCTCAGCGAACCCAAGAAATACGACGTGGCCGGGTTCACCGGCATCGACATCCTCTCGACCAGTGTCGAACAGGCCAACGAGGCGTTGGGCGGCCTGGCCGCCGAGCAGTTCACGCCCCGCAGCACGAAGGCCGACATCGCAGCGCAGCTCCCCGGAATCCTCGCCCGCTACGACAACGGCTCGGGGAACAAGGGACTGGTGTTGATAGCCACGACGCTCGACAAGGGCAACGGCATCGGGTACTACACGGCCGTGCTGTTCGATCCCGCCACGCAGGAGGTCATCCTCCAGATGGACATGGCCGGCAAGCCCGGCGGGTTCGGCCTGCGCAACTATTGGGCCGGCTCGGTATACAACGCCCTCAAGAAGCAGGGTAAATACCTGACCAGGTAGGGGGGGGGTACCCCGCACCGACACACCCCGCACGGCTTCGTGCGGGGTGTGTCGTCATAATAGGCAAAGAGCGCCCGGAGCGGGGACACGATCCGCACCGGCAGGAAACCTTGTACACCGCCGGATAAAAACGCCCGGGAGGCGAACTTACCCGGCAGCCCCGGAGCGGGCTTCCGGGCATCTCCCGGGCGGCGGATATTTCATGCGCGCATCGTCGAGCACCAACACCCAGTCGTTCCCCTTGCCGCAGGTCGGGGGCGTGAAGGTCACCGTCGCACCGGCATCCCGGCGGCGGAATTCCCCGATCCGCAGCGGGCGCCCGCTGCGGACATCGTACCACCAGGCCACGATCCGCTTCCCGGAAACCCGTCCCAGGTCGACGGCAAACGGCCGTCCGCTCTCGGAATAGACCATGGCATAGGTGCCGAGGCTGTCGCGGGTAGCCGTACAACGCCCGTGCCCCCAGCCAGCATCCCCGGCGATAACGCCCTGATCGGGAATACGGCGGAAAAACGGACGGCTCTCGATAAGTTCCCGCCCATAGCACACCTGGTAAGCCCCGGGCAGCGAGAGAGATTCCCGCCAGCTCCGCACGGGCCCCGTGACAGGCGCATACCGGCCGGGTTCCCACATCTGCCATACGGCATGACAGCCGTAGGTATGTCCGCAGGCCCCGGAAAAGACCTCGTGGTAGAACGCCCGCCGCACATGCAGGGCTTCGGAAGTGCCGTATTTTTCCCGGTCGAAGTCGATCGGATGTTCCTCGTAGATCGGCTCCCCGTCCAGCACGGGTTTGACGGGCTGCCGGGCATAATCGCGGGCGATGCGCTCCCAAAGGTCGAAATCGTAGGCATGGCCGTTCTGCTGCATGTTGAACGCGAGCCACGGCTCGTCGTGCAGCCAGTCGCCCGAAGAGGATTTCCCCCACGGATGGTAGGTAATCAGGCAGGCCGAATAATCCTCGCGGCCGGCGACACCGCAGGCAATGCCGCGGGCGAAGGCCCGCAGTATGGGTTCACGCCCTTCGGGAGGACGGTCGCCGCCCAGTATCCAGATGATATTCCGCCGGATGCGGTAACGCTCCCCCAGATAGCGCCCGAAAGCCTCGGCACGCCCCTCCGTCGTGAAGATCTCGGGCCCGGGGCCCCATTTGAGGCAGAACTTGTCGCCCCATGCGGGCAGCAGGCCGATGACCAGCCCCAGCGAGTCGGCCATGGCGACCACTTCGTCCACATACGCGAAATAACGCTCGTTGGGCCGGGTGAACCCCGCATCGGCAAACGGCAGGTCGCCGTAGGCATTGGGGACACGCAGCCCGTCACGTTCCGCGAGGCAGACGGCCTGTATGACCGTGAACCCTTTCCGGGCGCGGTCTTCGAGATAGAGGCGCGCCTCTTCGCGCGTCGTACGGTGGAACAACTCCCACGCCGTGTCGCCCAGATAGAAGAACGGCCTGCCGTCGGCATATTGCAGGTAACGCCCGCCGGGATGCACGACGATGCGCCCTCGGGAGAAAGGCCGGGCGCCAAGGGGCGCAGGCGCAAGAAAGAGCGCAAAAAACAGGAACGCAAATAATTTCCTCATAAAAAACGATTTCAGGCGACAGCCGGGAACAAAACGGCAGTCGGGGCCGCCGGAGGCGACCCCGTGCCGGTGTGGCGGCAAAGCCGGGTTACAGCCCCTCCTTCGAGAGCAGCTCCGACGTGTCGATACGCACCTGCGTCGTTGTGAGCTTGTCGTTGAGCGCATAACGCGTCGGGTCGGATATGGTGACCGGCAGGGAAAAATCCTTGTCGGCATTCGCCTTCAGATAGGCGATGTCGACCGTGAGGAAAAAAGTCGCATCGCGTTTCCCGTCGGGGCAGCTCACCGAGGAAGGCAGCGTGTATGCCCGGCCCGGCAGCAACACAGTCCCGTCCAAGGGAGTGCTGCCCACGGAGACGCTGACCGTGTAGGCCTGCAACTCGGCCAGCCCGGCGCGGTAGATGCCCAGGAAAATGTGTACCTTCCCCGCCTGCGTGTCGATGCGGTAATTCTTGTTGGACTGCTGCGCCGTCCCGCCGTTGGGCACGGCATAAGGAGTGTAACCGGCCTGCGGCATATAGATCACCGCACTGCCCCAAGGCCTCTCGCTGTCGGCCTTCTGGCATGAGGCTGCCCCGCATGCGAGGAGCAGCACAGAAAAGAATGTAACGATCGTTCTCATAGTTCGATATTTTTCGGTCTACCAACCCGGATTCTGGTCGAGTACCCCGCCCGATTTTACGATTTCGGCCTGCGGGATCGGATAAAGGTTCATTTTCGGGGCCTCGAAGGTGCGTTTGGCCACTTCGAACGGCGTGTAGGCAAAGCCGTCGCCGCTGCGGGTCACCTTCACGCCGCGCAGGGGCCGGTTGAGCACCGTCCCGGCATCGTCCCAGCGCCGGAGATCCCAGTAGCGATGGTCTTCGAAGGCCAACTCGATGCGGCGTTCGTGTTTGATGGCCGTGCGCATGGCGGCCGCATCGCCCGGGTCGACATCGACCGGGGGCATCCCCACCCCGGAACGGGCACGCACGGCATCCACGGCGTCGCGCGCACTCATCCCGTAGCCGTGGGCGTCGTCGGGGCCGTAGGCTTCGTTCATCGCCTCGGCAAAATTAAGCAATATTTCGGCATAGCGGAAAACGATCCAGCTGCGAAGCCGTTTGTCGTCATTGGTGAGGTTCAGGTTCTCGTTCAGGAACTTGCGCAGGTAATACCCCGTGGGCGAAGCGTTCTGCCGGGCGGGGTCGTCGGCGCCGCCCGCATAGATTTCGAGCGTGCGCCCGTTCCACGTATCGCCGTTGCGCAGGACGGTGGCGTAGAAGCGCGGGTCGAGGCCGGCATAGGCATCGTCCGTATCCTCCCCCGTGGATTCATAGGCTTCCACGAGGTTCTGCGAAGGGCAGATACCCGTACCGCCGCCCTGCGTGCCGATGGGGTAATTCTTGCGTTCGAACTCGTTGGTCGCCCCTATACGCACCGCCCAGATGGTCTCGGGGCTGGTCGTGGAGGTTTCGGCGACGAACAGCCCGCCGTAATCGGGATGCAGGGAATAAATGCCCATGTTGATCACTTCGAAGGCCGCAGCGGCAGCGGCAGCCCACTTGGACTTTTCGCCCGAGGGATTGAACTGCGGGCTGGCGGCATAGAGCAACACCCTCGACTTGAGGGCCAGCGCCGCGCCGCGGGTGATCCGGCCCGACTTCTCCTCGAGGTTCTCGGCCCGCCAGTCGACGACCAGTTCGTTGCGCACCCCCTCGATCTCGCGCAGGATGAGTCCGACCACCTCGTCGAACGTGCCGCGCGGAAGGTTAGCCTCCTTCTGGTCGGCATATACGCGGTCGATGAGGGGCACCCCGCCGTAACGCTTGGCAAGCTCGAAATAATAATAGGCTTTCAGCACATGCGCCTCGGCGCGCAGCCGCTGCACGTCGACGATGTCGCGGCGGTAGCTGTCCAGGCCGTTCGAAGTGAGCGTGTCGCGGTGCATACCGAGGATATACCTGTAATCCACCGACTTATCGAGGTAGTCGTGCGCCGCATAGATGCCGTTGTAATAGCTCGTATAGCAATCGTCGGGGTTGTAATAGGCGCTCCAGCTGCCTTCGTTGAACCGCTGCGTGGAACTGAACGTGGTCACGTATTGCGCCTCGTCGGAAACGGCTGCGAAGAGGTTGCCGTCGATCGCCGTGAACCCGTAGGGGATGTGTTCGTAAACGCGGTAGCCCCAGTCGAACATCTGGTAACGGCGCGTGGCCATCATCTCGTCCGTCAGGTTCAGGTCTTCCTTGGTGTCGAGCGCATCGCACCCCGCCAGGGACAGCGAACAGAGGAGGACGCCCGCGAAAAGGATTTTCATATTTTTTCGTATCATGGCAGTCATGTTTAGAAGGTTACGGTCAGTCCCAGATTGTAGGATTTCAGCGCCGGGTGGCCGGAAAGGATTTCGGGGTCAATGTCGTAGTCGCGCATCAGCTTGCTGACGGTCAGCAGGTTGACACCGCTCAGGTAGATGCGGATCTTCGAGATGCCGGCCTTGCTCAGCGACGGCTGCGCGAAGGTGTATCCCAGTTCCACGTTGCGCAGCTTCAGAAAGTCGCCGCTGCGCTTCCAGAGTGTCGAATTGCGGTAGTTGTTGCTGTTGTCCTGCAACGAAAGGCGCGGATAGGTGGCCGTAGCCCGCGTGTCGATGCCCTGTTCGGGATAGTAGGCCCAGCGGCCTTCGGCAATCCCGTATACGTTGCCGTTGTCGCGGAACGCCACGTTCTGCAAGGGCGCATCGAGCAGGTTCACGTCACGGCCGGCCGCCCCCTGGAAGAGGGCGAAGAGGTCGAACCCCTTGTAGGACGCCGCCAGCGAGAACGAGTACTGCAACTTGGGCAGGTACGAGTCGCCGATGGCCGTCTGGTCGTTCTCGTCGATGACCGTATCGCCGTTCAGGTTCTTATACTTGATGTCGCCGGGCTGCACGGCACCGAACGTAGGCTTGGGAAGCCCCTCCCTGAGTTCGCCGCCGACGTCGAAATCGTCCCAGTCGTAGAACCCGTCGGCCACATATCCGAACAGGGCGTCGAGCCGCCGTCCCGTGCGTGCCGCGGTCGGCACGGTCACGACCTCGGCCATATAGTCGACCTTGTTGCTGTTGTAGGAGGCCATGCCCGTGAGCGCGTAATTGAAATCGCCTATGCGGTCGGCCCAGGAAAGCTGGACTTCGAAGCCCTTGTTGGTCATCCTGCCGATGTTGCGGTAAGGCGGATTGTCCACGCCCGAGGCACCGGGGATCATCCAGTCCTGGGTCACGATGCCCGATCGTTTTTCGAGGAACAGGTCGACGTTCAGGGACAACCTGTTCCACAGGCGCAGGTCGATGCCGGCGTCGTACTTCAGGCTCTTTTCGGCAAAAATACCGGGGTTCGGGAGGTAGGACAGCGCCGTTCCCCCGTGCCACGTGTGCTCGGAGTTTCCCGTATTGAGGCCGCCGCGGCCGGTATAGTAGCCCTCCCAGAGGTAACGCATCTCGCCCATCGGATCCCAGCCGTTCTTACCGACCGAAGCCCTGAGCTTGAGCAGATCGACCGTGCGGCTGTCCCGCAGGAAACGCTCGCGGGAGACGATCCAGCCAAGGCCGAGCGAGGGATAGAACCCCCAGCGGTTGCCGGGCCTGTAATTGTCCGAACCGTCGGCGGCGAAGGAGAAGGTCGCCACATAGCGGTCGTCATAGGCATAGTTGACCGCCCCGTTGACGGTCATGTGACGGTATTCGACCATCTTGCCGGCAGCGCCGTTCTGCGAAAAGTCGGTCTTGTAGATATTGTAGAGTATCCCGGCCGAGGCGGAGACCACATGCCGCCCGAACGTGCCGTCGTAGCCGACCGTGGCATTGTAGTGCTGCCACGTCCACTGGTTCTGGCCGCTGTCCTCGCCACGGGTATAGGGGGTGTCGTTATCGGTGGTCTGCTGCACCCCGTCGAGCCAGCGCGAATAGTTGCGCGTGTTGCTCGCACCGTCGCGCGTCCAGCTGCTCAGCGACATCGCCTCCGAAAGGTAGAGCCCCTCCACGAGGAAATCGAGCCGCTCCCTGAGCTGGAAATTGGCCTGCAGGGTACGGTCGTGCGTGGAGTTGCGCCCCAGTGCCTTGATCGAGGCCAGGGGGTTGAAATTGTAGATCGGGGTACCCGTCCACGTCCCGTCGGGGTTGCGCACGGGATAAACCGAGCTGGGGTATTTGGCAAGGTCGTTCCACAGGTCGCCCGCGGCGCGGTTGGGGTAACGGCGGTCTTCGATCCGGCCCCCGACATCGACCTTGGCCTCCAGGAAACCGAAGAGGTTCATATCGAGGTTCGTGCGGATATTGTAGCGGTCGATGCCTGCGTTGGCCAGCGTGTCGTTGGTAGGCGTGTCGTAGATTCCCCGCTGCCCCATGTAGCCGAACAGCACGAAATAGCGGACGGTCTTGTCGCCGCCCGAGACCGACACGTCGGCATCGGTATAGGGCGTGGCCTTCTTGGTGACCTCGCGGTACCAGTCCACGTCGGGCAGTCGGGCGACCTGGTCGGCCGTGTAATAGGGTGTCCAGACGTTGCCGTTGTCGTTGCTCAGCGCCTCGTTGTAAAGCCGGGTATAGTCGCCCGTACGCAACGGTTTCTGGAGGTTCATGGGCTGCTGCACGCCGCCCCGGACATTGACCGTGACGCGCGGGCGGCCGATACGACCGCGCTTGGTCGTGACCCAAATCACGCCGTTGGCGCCCCTCATGCCGAAGGGAGCCAGCGCCGCGGCATCCTTCAGCACCTCGATCCGGTCGATCTCGGCAGGCGAGAGAAACTGGAAATAAGCCATATTGGTCTGGAAGCCGTCAACATAGACCGGCAGCGACGAGTTGTTGTAGGTCGCCACGCCGCGGATACTGAGCGTAGCGGCATCGTAGCCGGGTTCCCCGTTGGTCTGCGACACGACGAGCCCCGGGATACGTCCGTAAAGCATGTTGTTGATATTGGCCGAGGGGATGGATACCTCGTCTCCCGTCATGGAAGAGACGGACGAAGTGACCAGCATTGCCTTCGTGCGAGCCGATGTCCCGGGGATCACATATACCAGGGCCGCACTGTCGGGCTGTTCCGCAGCCGCGGTATCCCGGGCGGAAACCGGGCCGGCACCACCGACGGCCAGAACCGCGAGTGCCGCGCCTCCGAGAAACACACTTTTCATATGGTTGGGATTCATGTAATTCTGATTTTTTCGGTAAACGATTGTGTATGGGCGGATCAATATCCGGGGTTCTGCACCAGATAGCCCTTATTCACCTCGCTGAGCGTAAAGGGCGAAAGGGACATGCGCTCGTGCCACGTGTATTCGGGGACATAGGAGGGCTTGCGCGTGTAATTGGCGAACTCCTCGGGTTTGCGGGGGTTCCACGACACGCCGGCGGCCTGCGAGAACTCGAACTTGTACTTGGCCCCGCCGACCATCGACGCCCCCTGCTTCCAGTGGCGGGCGTGGGGATACCACTGGTTCTCCTCGTAGAATTCCACGGCCCATTCGCGGTGGATGCTCTGCCGCAGCCGCACCCGGTCGGTCTGCGTTTCATCGGGAATGCCCCCGCGCCTGCGGATGTCGTTCAGGTAGCGCAGCGCCATGGTCGGGTTGCCCTCCTCGTTGTAGGCCTCGGCGATATTGAGGTAAAACTCCGCCATGCGGTAGATCGGGAATTCGAACCATTCGCGCGAACCGGCTTCATACCAGAATTTGATGTTCTTGGCACAGCCGTCCTGCCACTTGTATTCGAGCTGCCAGTTCTGGTACAGATCCCAACGGCTGTTGCCGGTATTGTTCTTGGGGTTGACGCCGTAGAAATAGAGCGACGCCTGCGCGCGGGGTTCCAACTCTTCGGCCTTGTCGCGGTATTCGCCGGCCGGGCGCCAGTCGTCCACGCCCGCCCACGTCTGATCCGTACCGTCGGCCTTGCGGTACTGGCAGAGCTGACCGTAGCCGGTGCCGCGGTACTGCCCCAGGTCGTGGCCGGTGTGGGTCGGCATGAAGGTGTAGTTCTTGTAGATGCCGTTATCGTCGGCCTCGCGCTGCTGCTTGTAGGCCAGCAGCACCTCGCGGTTCGACGGCGTGCCGACGGCCGTGCCGTAATCCTTGATGGGGTCGCCCGTGTCGATCAGCTCGAAGCCGTTGGCCTTGCCCCAGTCGATCACCTCCTGATTGGCCAGGCGCGCCGTTTCCCAGCGCTTGGCATCGTAGCCCCCGAGCCAGATCATCTCATTGTTCGCGGGGTCGGCCATCTGCATGTAGGGGGCGTCGGCATTGAAGAGGGGACGGGCGGCGTACATCAGCGCTTCGGCCTTGACGGCCAGCGCCACGCCCTTGTTCACGCGCCCCAGCCAGTCGGCCGGCCAGCGCACGCCTTCGAGTGTCGCGGCGGCCGCGTCGCACAGCCCGACGATGAAGTCGAGGGTTTGCTGCACGGTAGAGCGGGGGCGCACGTCGACCGTGGTGAGCGTCGATTCGACCAGCGGCACGCCACCGTAGCGCTTGAGCATCTCTACGTAGCGGAAAGCCACCAGCACCTGCATTTCGGCCTTGACGATGGCTTTGTCGCGGTCGGACATGTCGGCGACCTTGTCGATGTTCTCGTACACGAGCCACGCCTTGCGGATGTAGGCGTAGTTGTTGGGGAAATAGTCGTCGGTATAACCGGCGCCGTTATTCTCGTTGTTGGCCAGCATACCCGCCACGACCTGCTTGTCCATGTATCCCCATGTCAGGCGGCAAAGGTCTTCGCCGCCCATGATGGCTTCGGTCGTCTCGTAGGGCATGATCGGGGAGTTGTTCCACACCAGTACGGGCAATCCCGAGGAGAGGATCGTGGCGTAGGCCTCGGCGATCGCCCCCTCGGCGTTCTTGGCCGTGCTGAAGACCTCGTCCTGATCCATGCCCGTCACTTCGGGCTTCTCGATGAACCAGTCCTGGCAGGACGTAAGGCCGGCCGCCAGCAACAGGCCGAGAAGCGTATAAATGGTCTTTTTCATAAGGCTGCGACTTAAAATTGGATGTTGAAACCGAAGTTATACACGCGCGTGAGCGGGTAGATGATGCCTTCGGACGTACTGCCGTCCTGCACCAGCTCGGGGTCGATGCCGTCGATCAGGTCTTTGCCGCCCCAGGTACAGAGGTTGTTGGCATTGACGAATACGCGGATCGAGCCGATATGCGCTTTGCGCATCCAGCGGGCGTTCCGGAACGTATAGGCCACCTCGACGTTCTTGAGCTTGATATGGTCGGTCGAACGGAACCAGAAGGCATTGTTCTGGTTGTTCTGGCTGTTGGCCATATTCACGGACATGCGCGGGAAGGTGATATGCTTGCCGGCGGCATGGCGTTCGGGCGTCCAGCGGCCGTTCATATAGCTCAGCGGCGTACCGTTTCCCTGGGCGAAGGGCGTGATGAGGTAGCCGTTCATGTTGAACGTCCCCTGCGCCGAACCGGTAAGGAGCGCGGATATTTCGAACCCCTTGTAGCCGAAGCTCAGGTTGCTGCTGAACGCGAAGCGCGGGACGTTCGAGAAGCCCGTCGGGGTGATATCCTTGTCGTCGATGATGCCGTCGCCGTTGACGTCGACGATACGCAGGTCGCCGCCCTGGACACGGTTGCCGTCGATGGCATTGTAGGGATGGTTGGCGACCTCCTCGGGCGTATTGTAAAAGCCTTCGTTGTAATAGGCCTTGTACTGTCCGTAGGCGAAGCCCGTTTCGTTCATCCAGGCGTACATGTAGGAGGGTTCGGCCTTGTAGTCGATCTTGTTGACGGCATAGGAGACCTGTCCGCCCACTTCATACCAGAAATCCGTGCCGACGTTGTCGCGCCACGAGACCTGTATCTCGTAACCCCGGTTGCTCATGCGCCCCACATTCACGGGCGGCAGGGCGTCGCCGCTCAGGCCGATGATGCCCGGCGTGACCCCCAGCTTGGTGAGGATGTTGTTGCGCTTCTCCTCGAACAGGTCGACCGTGACGGAGAGCCGATCGCGGAACATGCGCACCTCGGCGGCGATGTTGTACGACTCCTTCTTCTCCCACGTGACGTCGGGGTTGCCTGTCGACTGTTCGTATTTGCCGGGGAAGGCCGGGTTATTGACCGAACCGTTCGACGAGCCGAAGAAATACCCGTCGAGCGGAGTGCCGTTCCAGGGGCCGTAGCTGTGGCTGCCCCAGGTGCCGGGCAGGAAAAGGAAGCGGTCGCCGCCGATCTCGCTGTTGCCGGTCTGCCCGTACGAGGCGCGAAACTTGAGCCACGTGAGGATGTCGTTCTTCGGGAAGTAGGGTTCGTTCGACACGACCCAGCCTACCGAAACGGCCGGGAAAAACCCGAACCGCTTGCCGGGCGCGAAGTTCTCGGAACCGTTGTATCCCATGTTGAATTCGGCCAGGTAACGCTGGTCGTAACCGTAGGTGACACGCCCCACCACACCGTAATAGCCGCGGGGGACGTTGTACTTCAGCCCAGGCGAGGTGTAGCGTTCGCCGGTGACGAGCGCCATGGCCGTGACGGCGTGCTTGCCGAAATCGCGGCTGAAGTCGATGCCGGCCTCGACATAGACCTTGCGGTTTTTGCCCCAGCCGCTCTCCTCGTAGGATTTGGCATTGTGTTCGCCGCCGTAATAGAGCAGCTCGGCCGGATCGGCGGGGTTGCGCGTGATCGAATAGACGGGCAGGTTGGGGGTGACGCGCAGCGTCTTGGTAAAATAATGGTCATACGACAACGCCCCGCGTACGGAAAGCCCTTCGACGAGGTAATCCATCCGGTGGCGGATGCGGATCGAGGTATTCAGGCTGCTCTGGTTGATGCGCGCCTGTGCCTTTTCGAGCATGTAGGCGATCGGGGATTTGCCCCATGCGCCCTTGTTGCTGTCCATGATCGTACCGCCGGCATAATCGGTGATGATGCGGCCGTCGGAGACGCCCGGCGCCGAGAAGGGCGGGGCTTCGTAGATATTGAGCATCAGGTCGCGGTAACGGCCCCACATGTCCACGCTGCTGTTGCGGTCGGTGATGATCTTCGTCTCGCGCACCTGCCCCGAGAGCGAAACATTGATCTCGGTGAGCGGGATGATGTTGAAATCGAAGTTGGTGCGGAAATTATATTTGTGGCTGCCCGAGTTAGAGGCCGCATCGCTGAACCCGAAGTCGTTGGTGAGGCTCTTCTGGTTGGAATACCCCACCGAGGTGAAGAAGGCCACCTTTTCGGTACCGCCGGAGATATTGACGCTGTACTGCTGCTGGGGCGACACCCCGGCGTCGAAAATCCGCTTCATGTAGTCCGTACTGCCGTAGTAGATGGCGGGGCTGTCGAGCAGCGCCTGTTTCTGTTCGGGCGAAAGGTGTCCCATCGCCTCGACCTCGGAGGGCGTATAGTCGCGGTTATGCCGGAATTTCCACAGTTCGTCCTGCGAAAAGACCTTGATGTCGTCGGGCTTGCCGTCGTTGGCGAACGCCTCGTTGCGCAGCACGGCATAGTCGTAGGAATTGACCAGGCTGGGCAGGGTCGTCGGGGAGGTGAAGCCGACATTGGCCGTGAACGAGATTTTCAGGTTGCCTTCGCGGCCGCGCTTGGTCGTCACAATGATGACGCCGTTGGCACCGCGCACGCCGTACACGGCGGTCGCCGAAGCGTCCTTGAGCACGTTGACGTTCTCCACATCGTTCGGGTCGAGCATGTTGAAGGCCGTCATGTCGCGCACGATGCCGTCGATGACGATCAGCGGATTCTGGTCGCCGGCATACGTCCCCACGCCGCGCACGCGGATCGTGGACTCCTCGAAGCCGGCCTCTCCGGTCTTCTGGACGGCGGCCATACCGGCGATACGCCCTACGAGGGCATTGGAAATATTGGTCACGGGGGAGCGCATCAGCTCCTTGCCCGACAGCTGCCCGATGGCGCCGGTGACGGTCTCCTTCTTCTGGGTGCCGAAGCCGACCACCACCACATCGTCGATGCTCTGGACATTCTCCTCGAGCACGATGCGGATATCGGTCTGGGTTCCTACGGGCACCTCCCGGGTGGTATAGCCGATAAATGAAACTGTCAACGTCGCATCCTTGGCCGCCATGACCGTGAAACGCCCGTCGAGGTCGGTCACGGAGCCAGTCTGGGTTCCCCTGACGACCACTCCGGCCCCGACGACCGGCATGCCCTGCTGGTCGACGACCGTCCCGGAGACCCTGGCAGGGGAGACGTCCTGCGCACCGGCGCCGAAAGCGACCGGCAGGACGAGCAGCAGAGCCAGCCCGATCTTCGCGAATCTGCGCAGGAGCCCCGGCACATTCAAATAATGGTTCATTTTCATAGGTATTTAGGTTGTAGTTGGTTGATTGCGTCCCGCGGGGAGAATCGCCGCCGCGGGACAGGCCCGCACTGAGGTTCACCGAGAGGGCCGGATCACAAAATCGAAAAGGTCGGAGCGTCTTTTTCTTTCATAGGCTGATAGGTTTGGTTATGCTTCAGGATTTTCGTTACAACAAATTTAGGAAGACGGAACAGGGATATAAAGAACGGATTTATCATTTATTTGTCCGTTTTCATCATCCACCCTCCTGCGCTTCAATATTCGATCCGGACGACCACCGAGCGCGTGAAGTCCGGAAGCGATACGTCGGCACGGCGGGACGCGCGCACCCACTCGTCCCGCCAGGGGTCGTAGATCCGCACTTTCTTCACCCTGCGCCCGCCGAGCAGCGGTGTGAAGTCGACCTGCAGGCCGGACAGTCGCTGTGCCGGAATGCGTTCGGAGAGCTCGTGCCGCCACGTGCTCACCGTATCGCGGCACCAGGCAAGCAGCGTGTGTTCGCCCCGCAGCACATAGACCCGCAGCCCTGCCGTATCGCGGCGCACGGGTTCGAACCCTTCGCGGAGGGGGTCGACACCTTCGACGGCACGCGCGAAGCGCCCCATCTGGAACCAGGTATGCTGCTTGTCGATATGGTGATCCCAATGCCAGAGGTGCCCCGGCCCGGCGGCTCCGCTGAAAAAGGGGGCGAAGAGCACGTCGTGGAGCACGGAACCCATCGTATCTACCTTATATATAGGATGGGGGCCGGTATGCACGGGTTTCACGGCGCCCGACTCGGCCAGCAGCATCGGTTTGCGGAGGCCGTATCCGCGCAGCACGGCGATGGCATCGGAGGCCATGCTGTCGACCGGAGCGCCGCACACGGCCAGTTCGGCACCCTCGTCGATATAGCGGTGCACCTGCGCCACCTCGTTCGAAGGCAGGCGGTTGATGAATTCATAAATCGGGAAGCTCGACTCCCGGTCGAGCGAGCCGAGGCTCTGCATCACCAGGTTTTTCGGGAAGATCTCCTTCACACGCGGCAGCATACGGACATTCCACGCGCGCAGGTGCTCCTCGGGCGTCTCCACGGCGTTCATTTCGTTCCACAGCTCCCAGCCGAAAACGGCGGGATGGTCGCCGTAACGCTCGCGGAAGATGCGCACGCGGCGCAGGAACTCCTCCTCACCACGCTGCGAAGTGATATAATCGTCGGCATCGGCAAACGGGCCGCCGTTGGAAGTATGGTACGAGGCTTTGGTGTCCCACTTGTTCACGCCCGGTCGGATATGGCGGAAACTCTCGATACAGAATTTGATCTTGATGCCGTACCGGTCGGCGAGCTCCAGCAGGCGGTCGATACGCACGAGCTTGGCGCTGTCCACCTCGCCGTAGCGGGTTTCGATCTCGAAGAGGCCCGTGTTGAGCCACACGCGGCCGAAATTGGCGCCGTGGCGGTGCATCTCCCCGAGGTAATGTTCCATGTCGGCAACCGACCCCATCGCGGCGATGTTGCATCCCACGGGGATATACGGCTGCCCGTCCGAAAGGCAGAAATAACGGGAATCCCGGGCGCTTACCTGGACGAAAGAGCGCCTGAAGGAGCGCCCGGGGCGCTTGGCCCACGCCTCCGCTACCGACACGAAGGCAAGGAGGCAGGTCAAAAGGATGAGTCGTTTCATAGGTCGTAGTCTTAGGTTTGAGCGACAGGATAAAAGTAGGGAATTCCCCGCGCACGGAATGTAACCGGTTCAGCAGATGCTAACACATTTTCGTCGGGACAGCGCAGGAGGGGCGAAAGGCCGGTTTTCTGTTAATTTTTGATAAATCCGTGCAAATCCGGCGGGTGGAGTATTCCTATATTTGTTCCATCGAAAACTCTACCTTATCCGAACTATGAAACGACTTACGGCAATCTTCCTGTGCACGCTTGCATACGGCGCCGCAACAGCCGCCGACGGATGGGACGCCGACCAGCACGTCAACGCTCTGCGCCGCCTGCCCGCCCGGGCCACCTCCTACTCCTACAAGACCCCGCAGGATGCACTGGCGGGAGACCGCGCCCAATCACGGATGATGCCGCTCGACGGCGTCTGGAAATTCCGTTTTGCGGAAGACGCCGCCCAAAGCCCCGAAGGGTTCTGGCAACCGGACGCCGACCTCGGAAACTGGGACGAGATAGAGGTTCCCTCGTGCTGGGAGATGCAGGGCTACGGGTATCCGATATACACCAACATCCCCTATCCGTTCGAGTTCAGGCCGCCGTCGATCACACGCGACAACCCGACGGGATGCTACGTCCGAAAGTTCACCGTACCCCGAAGCTGGGAAGGCGACCGGGTAGTGCTGCACTTCGGGGGTGTATACTCGGGTTATTACGTCTGGGTCAACGGCACCCTGGCAGGATATGCCGAGGACAGCTGCCTGCCCTCGGAATTCGACGTCACCGGCCTGCTGCGACCGGGCGAGAACACGCTCGCCGTGAAGGTTTTCAAATGGACGGACGGCAGTTACCTCGAAGATGCCGACCACTGGCGCATGGCGGGCATACACCGCGAAGTATACCTTGCCGCAAAACCCGACGTGGCCATCGGCGACTTCGGGGTGCGGACGCTGCTCGACGGCGACATGCGCGACGCGCTGTTGCAGATACGCCCCACGATCGACCTGCGCGAGGGCACCCCGGCGGCAGGATGGCATCTGCGGGCGCAACTCTATGCCCCCGACGGGACGCCCGAAGGCCGTGAAATGGGACTACCGGTCGAAGAAATCCTGTCGGAGGCTTACCCGCAACGCGACAACGTCTACTTCGCACTGATGGAGCAGCGCATCGCGGCACCCGAAAAATGGAGCGCCGAGAACCCTGCGCTCTACACCCTCGTGCTGACCCTGCGCAACGATGACGGGCAGGTCGCCGAATCGCGCAGCTGCAAGGTCGGGTTCCGCGACGTCCGGCTCCGCGGACGCGAGATGCTGGTCAACGGCGTCCCCGTGAAACTCTACGGCGTAAACCGCCACGACCACGACCAATATACGGGAAAGACCGTCACGCGCGAAGGGGTGGAACAGGACGTAAGGCTAATGAAACTGCTGAATTTCAACTCCGTGCGTACGTCCCACTACCCCAACGACCCCTATTTCTACGAGCTGTGCGACCGCTACGGCCTTTACGTCATCGACGAAGCCAACATCGAGAGCCACGGTTCGGGCGGGAAGCTCTCGAACGACCCGGAGTGGGCCGTTCCGTTCCTGGAGCGTGTGAGCCGGATGGTCGTCCGCGACCGCAACCACCCCTCCATCGTCATGTGGTCGCAGGGCAACGAATCGGGATGCGGCCCGGCGCACGCGGCGGCAGCCGGCTGGGCCAAGGATTACGACCCCACGCGCCTGATCCACTACGAAGGGGCGCAGGGACAACCTGCGAGCCCGCTTTACGTACCCCTCAGGCGCACTTCGGCGGCCGTATTCACCAGTGCCGCCCCCGCAGACGGGAAGCCTGGCACCCCGCAACAGCCGCAGGACGGCGGCAATCCGACCGATCCCGCCTACGTGGATATCGTGAGCCGCATGTATCCCACGGTCGGGGAGCTGGAGCGCATGGCCCTCAACCCGCGGATCGACCGCCCCGTGCTGATGTGCGAATACGCCCACTCGATGGGAAATTCGACCGGCGGGCTGAACGACTACTGGACGGTCATCCGCAGCCATGAGGGACTGCTGGGCGGCCATATCTGGGACTGGGCAGAGCAGGGGCTGGTCAAAAAAGACACCTGCCAACGCACTTATTGGGCCTACGGCGGGGATTTCGAACCGGCAGGGGAGCATCACGACGCGGCGTTCTGCTGCAACGGCATCGTCAACCCCGACCGTACGCTGAAGCCCGCGGCACTGGAGTGCAAATATGTATTCCAGCCCATCGGGTTCACGGCGGACGACCTTGCTGCCGGAAGGGTTGTCGTACACAACCGTAATTTCTTCTCCCCGACCGACCGCTACGACTTCACTTGGGAAATATCGACCGACAAGGGCGTATTGCAGCGCGGCAGTTTCGACGTGCCGACGACACCCGCGGGCAAGAGCGCCCCGGCCACCGTCGGGTTCCGCCCCTTCGAGCCCGAACCCGGCGCCGAATATCTGCTCCGCGTACAGGCCCGGGAAAAACGGGCGACCCCTTACGCCGGGGCCGGGCACATCGCTGCGCAAGAGCAGTTCGGACTGCCTTTCTACAAGGCTCCCGCGCATAAACCCGCCGCAGGCAGGGCGGCCGTCTCGCAGGACGGGGAGCGCATCGTGCTGAGCGCCGCGGGTGTCCGGGCGGAAATCGACCGCAGAAGCGGTTACCTGGTCTCCTATACGGTACGCGGGAAGGCATTGGTATGCGACACCCTGCGGCCGAACTTCTGGCGGGCGTCGACCGACAACGACTGGCGCGGATGGCGCGTCGGGCAGATCGCCGGATGCTGGAAAGAGATGCCCGGAAGGATCCGGACGGAAGGCATCCGCATCGACGAAGCCGCAGGGACGGTGCACGTCGAAAAGGGGGTTCCCGACAGCGTGCGGCTGACGCTGGTTTATACGCTCGACGGCACGGGGGCGCTGGCCGTGTCGTACGACCTGCAGATCGCCGGGCAGTTGCCGGAACCGCTGCGCGCGGGGCTCCGAACCCGGGTTCCCAATACACTGGGGAGGATGGCCTACTTCGGCAAAGGGCCCCAGGAAAATTACTCCGACCGCTCGTGCGGTGCTTTGCTCGGCCTCTACCGGGGTACGCCCGGGGACTTCATGCACGACTACATCACCCCGCAGGAGAACGGCAACCGCTGCGCAGTGCGTTGGCTCACGCTGACGGAGGGCAACGGGCACGGCATCCAGATCGCGGGAGACAGCCCCCTGAGCATGTCGGTATGGGACTGCACGCAGGAGGCGCTCGACAGGGCACGCCACGTCACCGAAGTGGAGCGGCTTCCGGATGCCCTGACGGTCAACATAGACTGCGTACAGGCCGGGGTCGGGGGAACCGATACCTGGAGCCTGAATGCGCGCCCCTCAGAGCAGTACCGCCTGCTGGCAAAACGCTATGCCTATAAATTCACGCTACTTCCCTGCAACAACGAATCCGAAGCAATCCGCAACGGCCGGAGGCTTTGCAACAAACGATAGACCATGAAAAAGATAATCCTGTTACTGGCGTTGGGATTCCTGTGCCAACCCCTTTACCCGCAACGCACCGAATACCCGCAGATCGGGGCGCAGGTGTTCATCGAACCGGGGCAGACCGACAAGCAGATCGACGGGTTCTTCAGGATACTCGCGCAGCACGGATTCGAAACGGCACGCATCCGGATGTTCGGGGCGCACATGCTGCGCCCGGACGGATCGTGGGATTTCACGCTTTACGACAAAGCATTCGATGCCGCCGGGAAACACGGCGTAAAACTCTTCGCCACGCTCTTCCCGCCGACCGACGAGCTGGGCGACGTGGGCGGATTCAAATTCCCCCGCTCGAAAGCCCACCTGCTGGAAATCGCCGATTACATCGAAGCCGTCGTGAGCCACTTCAGGGGGCATCCCGCCCTCGACACCTGGGTGTTGCAGAACGAACCGGGGACGGGCGGAACGGGGCCCGGGCGAAACGACCTGACCGACGAGGTTTTCGCACGCTGGAAAGCCGCACAGCAGACTCCGGCCTACGACAACGGCTACCTGAAAGCCGACTTCACGCAAGAGCGGTTCCA
>NZ_FR893476.1:56679-69399 GCF_000435435.1 Alistipes sp. CAG:29
CCACACCCACTTCACGACGTGGTACCTGGGATGGATCGCATCGCAGGTCGATCTGCACGACCCTGCGCACCACAAACACATCAATCCCCACCAGCTTCTGGACAACCTCACCGACTACGATTTCCCCGCCTACGAAGGGTTTCTGACCTCGCTGGGCGTGTCGATGCACCTGAGCTGGCACTTCGGTTATTTCACCCGGGCGCAATACCCGCTGGGAATCTCGCTCATGGCCGACATCATCCGCTCCGGAGCCGGGAAAAACCCGTTCTGGATCACCGAAATGCAGGGCGGCAATGTCACGGCCAGCGGAAGGGAGGTACTCTGCCCCACGGCGCGGGAGATCACGCAATGGCTCTGGACGGGTATCGCCGCAGGCGCCGAAGGGGTGATCTTCTGGACGCTGAACCAGCGGGCGTCGGCACTCGAAGCCGGCGAATGGGGTATGCTCGATTTCCAGGGGCGGCCGAGCGACCGCCTGACAGCGGCCTCGGAAGTCGCCCGCACGGCGAAAGCCCACAAAAGCTTTTTCCGCGAGGCCCGGCCCGTACGGAGCGGCATCACGCTCCTTTACAACACCGAATCGCTCCGCACGCAGCAAAAGAATGCGGCGGTGTCGGACGACGGCCGGTACGAAGGGCGCCAGGCCAGCGCCACAATGAAATCGAAGGCCAGCGCAACCATGAAATCGCTCGCGGGAGCCTATGAAGCCATCGCCGCCTGGGGCGTGGTTCCCGAAGTCTGCGAAATGGACGCTTACGACTGGAGCGACCCGCAGGGGAAAACGATCGTATTGACGAACCTCGTGGCACTGCCTTCGGGGGCATGGGAACGGCTCGACGATTTCGTCCGTAAAGGCGGCCGGATGATCGCCACGGGGCTCACCGGATTCTACGACCAGAACATGCACTGCATCCTGATGGACGACTTTCCGCTGCGCAGGTGCTTCGGCGCACAGATCAGCGAGTACAAGGCCGTCGCACCCTATTTTACGATCGCATGCGACACCCCTGCCACGACCCTGCCCGCACATCTGTGGAAAGGAATACTCCGACCCGACAGGGCGCAGGCGATCGCCATGCACGGCGACGACGTGGTCGGCACCCGCCACCGCTACGGCAAGGGCGAGGCCGTGTGGCTTCCCTCGCTCATCGAGCTGGGCGGCTGGCACGGCGACAACAAAGGGGTCGCGGATTTCTACGGCACCTACTGCCGCGGGCAGATCGATCGTGCCCCGCTGCACTTCTCACGCCCGGCGGACGGGGTGCTGATGCGCCTGATGGAGTCTCCGTCGCAACGGCTGGCCGTACTGGTCAACAAACGCCCGCACGCCGTCGAAATAGGGCTTTCGCGGCCGCTGCCAGCCTCGGCGCGCCGGTTATGCGGCGAAGCGTCGCCCAGGGGCACCTCCGTCAGGCTCGGAGCCGAAGAGTGTGCGGTTTTCCTGTGGGACAAACAGGCGGAATGATGCAAAAAACAGGTATATTTGTCGTAGCATTTTAAATTACGACCGATGAAACACCTTGCTGCCGGACTGTTGCTGTTTTGCTGGCTGCCCCTGTGGGGACAGGTCACGAACCTCCATTTCACCAACCTCTCGATCGACGCGGGGCTGTCGGACAAAATGGTTTTCGCCGTGGCACAGGACAGTACGGGGCTGATGTGGTTCGGGACGGCCGAAGGACTCAACCGCTACGACGGCTACAATTTCGAAACGTTCCGCTACAACCCCGGGGATTCGACGTCGGTCAGCGCCTCGTTCATCAACTGCATACACCTCACACGCACGGGCGAATTGTGGATCGGCACCGAGAAAGGGCTCGACCTCTACGACCCCGTGACGGAAAGTTTCGTGAAATACCATGCGGACAACGACTCGCTGCGGCTGCTCAACAACCTGCGCATCCGCTGCATCCACGACGATCCGCAAGGGGTGATGTGGGTCGGGACGCTCGAAGGGCTGATCCGCCTCGACCTGCGGAAACGCTATATCAACTATTTCGTACTGGTACCCGACGCATTCGACCGGATGGCCAACGAAATCCGCAGCATCTGCGCCGACCGGCACGGGATGTTGTGGCTCGGCACCTTCGACGGACTCTACCGCTTCAACCCCACGGACAACAGTTTCGTCCGCTATGAAACCCGGAGCCGGAAACTGCCCAACGACACCTACAACAACCTGGTCAACGCGCTGTATATCCCGGAGAACACCCCCGACCTGCTGTACGTCGGAAGTTCCAGCGGCCTGGTCGTCCTCGACATCCGGCATCCCGAGCAGCCGCTCGGCACCCTCCGCGCGGAAGACGGCGGACTTACGGACAACGACATAAAGAGCATCCTCAGCTACGACGACACGCACCTGTTGCTCGCAACGGCCGACGGGCTCACGCTCTACGACACCCGCAGCCATCAGGCCAGCGCCTATTACAGTTCGCTGTCCGACCCGACGTCGCTGCCCAACAACTCGCTGCGCACGCTTTTCCGCGACCGGCAGAACATCGTCTGGATCGGAACGGACAGCGGACTGGCGAAACTCGACCTCAAACGCAAGAAGATCGACTGCGTCCGCCTGACCAACGACAGAAAAGGGGCCGAACGCAAAGTCATCGTCAACGACCTGCTCGGAACCCCCGACCACAGCCTGTGGCTCACCACGAACGAAGGCGTCCTGCGGTACGACAGCACGCGACGCGACGCAGGATACACGCGTTACATGGCCGACAAAGGGGTTTCGCACAGCATCGCCAAGCGGCTTATCCGCGACAGCCACGGCACCCTGTGGCTGGGAACCAACGACGGGATCGACTACTACGATGCCGCGCGCGACCGTTTCGTACGCGCCGAGCACTCGAACCAGAACTTCTCGCTCAAATACATCTACGACATCAAGGAGGACGCCGACCACGACATCGTGACCAACATCAGCAGCGGACTCTGCTTCATCACCCCGCATTACCGCCCCGACGGCGGTATCTCGCACCTGAGCTACAAGACCCGGCTCATCAGCGGCATCATCAACTCGGACAACTGCGACATCGGCTATTTCGACGTGGACGCCAAGGGCAACATCTGGTTCGCGGCCACGCAGGAGGGGTTGTTCAAATACGAAAAGCGCAACGACCGCTTCATACAGTACAAGGTGCGCACGGACGACCCCCGCAGCCTGATAAGCAACCGCATCTACACCATCCACGTTGACCGTAAGGGGAATGTGTGGACGGGCACCGACCGGGGCCTCTGCAAACTCGACCCGGCGAGCGGGCTGTTCGAGCGTTTCGACAACGACCTCGACCTCTCGCAGTCGATCCGCACGCTCACGTCGGACAACCGCGGCCGCATCTGGGCCGCCACAACCAACAAGCTCATCATGTACGACCCGGTGCGGAAAAACAAGATCGTCTGCGACCTCAACCGGGATCTGAGGATCGACGAACTGATTTACAACAGTTTCTTCATCGACCCGCAGGGCCATATCTACATGGGCGGCGACGGGGGCTACATCCGCTACCACCCCGACGCGATCCTGCTCAACGAGGACAAGGCGCCGACGGTCGTCACATCGTTCAGCCTGTGGAACAAGGAGGTGCGCCCCGGACACCGGATCGGCAAACGCGTCGTACTGCCGCGCTCGATCCTGCACAGCGACCGGCTGCGGCTGCGGCACAACGAAAATTCGTTCCGTTTCTACTTTTCGCTGCTCAACTTCGCATCGTCGAACAACAAGTATGCCTACCGGCTGGAAGGGTACGACAAGGAGTGGCAGATGACGGGCGGCAGGCAGAACTACGCCGCCTATTCGAACCTCTCGCCGGGTCGGTACCTCTTCACGGTCAGGGGCTGCAACTCCGACGGGATATGGAGCGACCGCACGGCGCGGATCGAGGTGCGCATCCTGCCGCCCTGGTGGCTGAGCTGGTGGGCATACCTGATCTACGGGGTGCTGGTCGCCGTGGTGATCGTCGTAGCCTACAACCTGACGCTCACCAAAATGAAACTCCTCTCGGAACTCCGGCTCGAAAAACTCGAACGCATGAAGACCGAAGAACTGAACCAGGTCAAGATGCGTTTCTTCACCAACGTATCGCACGAATTCAAAACCCCGCTTTCGCTCATCCTGGGCCCCATAGAGAGCCTCGGGGAACAGATCCGGGACAAGCGCCAGCTGGAGCAGCTCTCGCTCATGCGGCAGAACGGCGAACGGCTGCTGCGGCTGATCGACCAGATCATGGATCTGCGCAAGTTCGACAACGGGAAGATGAAACTCAACCCCAGCACGGGCGAGTTCGTCTCGTTCGTGCACAGGATTTACGCATCGTTCGCCTATCAGGCGCAACGCCGAGGAATAGACTACGATTTCGAAGCCTCCGAACCCGAGCTCACCTTCCAGTTCGACAGCGACAAAGTCGAGAAGGTGCTGTACAACCTGCTTTCCAACGCCTTCAAGTTCACGCCCGACAACGGACATATCGGCATCACGGTTTCGCTGCGCCGCAGCGACGAAGGACGGTTCGCCGCAGTCGAGGTGTCGGACACCGGGATAGGCGTCACGGAGGCCGACCGGGAACATATTTTCGAGCGGTTCTACCAGGGCAGCAACCCGTCGTTCGAGTCGATCCGGGGCACGGGCATCGGGCTGATGCTCGCTAAGGATTTCGTCGAGCTGCACGGCGGCACGCTGACCCTGGAGAGCGCCCCGGGCCGGGGCAGCGCCTTCACGTTCACGCTCCCGGTCGACCCGGCGGGGGCGGCACCCGCCAGCGGGACTGCGGAAAGGCAGCCCGAAGCGGGATCCGCCGAGCGCAACCCGAAGGTGCTCATCGTCGAGGACAACGAGGACATGCGGAATTTCCTGCGCATAAACCTCGAAGAACAGTACGAAATATACACGGCACACGACGGCAACGACGGCTGGGAGCAGATCCGAAACATCTACCCCGACCTGGTGGTCAGCGACGTGATGATGCCCGGCATGGACGGCTTCGAACTGTGCCGCCGCAGCAAAGCAGAGCTGCTCACCTGCCACATCCCGTTCCTGCTGCTCACGGCCAAGGGCGACGAGGAGAACCGCGCCGAGGGGTATTCGGCAGGCGCAGACGGGTATATCGCCAAGCCATTCAGCATCAAGACGCTGCGCACGCGGGTCAACTCGCTCATCGAGCAGCGCATCAAACTGCGCGAACGATACCGCCAGAAGCTGCTCACCGACCCTTCGGAAATCCAGATCGAATCGGAAAACGACAAGTTCATCGACACGCTGGTCAAGGCCATCGAACAGAATATCGACAACTCGGAATTCGGCATACAGGAGCTGTGCGAGATTTCGCGCTACTCCTACCAGCAGGTTTACCGCAAGGTCAAGGCGCTCACCGGGGAGTCGATCAACGAATTCATCCGCACCGTGCGGCTCAAACGGGCGGCGCAATACCTCGCGCAAAGCGACACCCGCATCTCGGAGATCATGTACAGCGTAGGGTTCAACTCACACTCCTATTTTACCAAATGCTTCCGCGAGCATTTCGGGCTTTCACCCAAGGAGTACGCCGAAAAACACCGCAGGAAATAGCCCGAACCCGCAGGGACGGAGAGGCGGCCGGACACGGATCCGGCCGCTTTTCCGTTTCCAGCCCCCGCACGGGATCAAGACGCATGGCCCCTCCGGCCGGGCAGGGAAGGCAAATGGCGGAAACGTAATAGTATTTGATAATTCCGGGATAATTTAAGTCAGGCGGGCGGACTATTTTTGTTATACCGTACCACGGGAGAAACAACCTAAACCTGATAAACTATGAAACAATCCTTACTCATTTGTGCCGCGGCAGCGCTCCTGGCCGGAAGTTCCTGCTCGGAGCAGGAACCCTTCGACGCCGCGATGCCCGTCCGGCTCAGCGTCGCAGGCATCAGCCCGGGAAGCCGGGCGGCGGCGAACTACGCGGCGGACGACTACTTCGGCCTTCGGGGAATGGCCGGGGCCTCGGTAAGCGTAAAGGCCCGGACAACGACCTATATCTATGCGGACGGGACATTGGCGGGCGCCACCCCGGACGACGTGCTCTACTTCCCGGTGGACGGAAGCGCCCTGGCCTCCGTCAAGGTATACTGGCCGGAGGAGGCCGTACGCCAGGCACAGGGCGGCGCCATCGCCAAAGACCAGCGGGAGAAGGAAGCGTTCCTCGCCGCAGACTGGCTTTCGGCCGAGCTGAAGGAGGTCGCCCCGGCGCAGGCCGTCGCCCTGACGCTGGGGCACGAACGGCCGAAGCTCACATTCACGCTCGCCGGCACGATGTCGGGCAGCAGGATCACGGCGCTCTCGGTCGCCGGGTACGATGCCTACTGTGACCCTCAGACCGGTGATGCCCAGTTGATTATGCTGCCGGGTAATACGGAAATAGCCCCCGAAGCCATCGGCACCGTCACCATCGGCGGCCAGGAGCGTCCCCGGAACTTCGTCGTCAAGACGATGCCGGCCCTCAAAGCGGGGGAAAACCACACGATCGAGATCAATTTCTAATATAAAAGAGCCTATCATGAAACGACATATCCTCTATCTGGCCATGCTCGCACTGGGCACGGCAGCGACAGGATGCTCCGACGACGACACCGCAAAGGAGGGCCGGACGGAGCCTACGACGGTGGAAAGCATCTCCATCCGCACCCAAATGGCCGAGGTTTCACGCGCCCAAACCGGAGACGACGACCCGACGATGGGCCCGGCATCGACCCGTGCGGGGCACACGATGACGGTGACGCTCGGCAGCGGCAGCGAACGCATGCAGGCCACGTATGAATACGACGGCGGCAAATGGATCCCCGCCGGAGAGGCGGTCGTATTCCCCGACAACAAGCGCCAGCCCGTCGGGATCATCCTCAGGAAGGAGGGCACGGCCATCCAGGACGGTACGGCGCAGGGACTTATCGACGCCGACCAGCTGGGGTGGGACAACCCTGCCCAGGTACCGCTGCGGGAGATGGCCAACGTCCCGATGCGGCACCTGAAGACCATGGTGGAATTCGAACTGGGCACGATCGCCGCCACGGCACTCACGGTCGACGGCCTCAAAGCCTGCCACGTCGGGAACGGTAACAAATGGCAGGCGATCATCGAGCCGTCGACACCCGGGTTCAGGGTTTCGGTCACGGTCAACAACACCGTCAGCACGACGGAGGTCAGCGCGGCGGCATCCCCCACCGACGGGGTGTTCCTGGCCGATTACCGCTACACGGTACCATTGGTATTGAACGGCAGCGAACTGACGCTGGGAACCATCGGCGTGGGCAGTTGGGACGAAGGAGCCGGGGGTACGGCCCAGGGCATGACCCCGACGCATTACCGGATCGAAGGGCTGGAAAACCGCACCATCGAAGTTTACCTGGCCGGGTCGGACAGCCCCACGCAGATCACCCTCGATGCAAAGGGCGAGGCCATGCAGCAGGCCGGGGTTCCGGTCGGCATCGTCGCCAGGATCGCCTGCGACGGCACGCAATACGAGATCGGGCGGGAGGAGAGCAGCCAGATCAGCCTCCGGATCGTCGACGGGAAAGTAGCCTTCCGCGAGGCGGACGACAAGGGCTTCATCCCCGTCAACACGATCGCCGAACTGAAGATGATCGACCTCGACAACGCCAGCCGGGGGCGCAAATACCTCCAGCAGGGCAACATCGACCTGCTCGACGCCGAGTGGACGCCGATCTCGAAACTGGAGGGCATCTATGACGGCGGCAACTTCACCGTCGCCCGCCTCAGGGTTTCGCTCGGGAACGGAAATGCCGGGCTCTTCGCAGCCAACGGCGGGACGATCCGCAACGTCGTGATCGCCTCGGCCAGCGCACTCAGGGGGCAGTGGCATGCAGGCATGGTCTGCGGTGAGAACACGGGAACGATCGAGCGATGCACCAACCGCGCATCGGTGACTGACGGCGGCAGCAACACGCTGGGCGGCATCTGCGGGTACAACAACAACGGCACCATATCGGAGTGCCTGAACACGGGCACGCTGACCATCGACGCCACCGTACCGTCGGACGGCACGGGCGGCATCGTCGGCTACTGCGGCAAAGGGACGATCACGGGCTGCGGCAACACGGGCGGCATCGGCGGCAAACCCAGCAAGACGGGCGGCATCGCGGGGCAGGCCGACGACTGCCAGATCGCCGACTGCTACAACACGGGCGACCTCGTCCTGCCGTGGGGCGCAGGCGACAACAACGGCGGCATCGCGGGGCTCACCTACAATGCCACGCTCATCACGCGCTGCTACAATACGGGCACCGTCACGGTCGAAGGGTCACAGGCCGGAGGTATCTGCGGCCAGCTCAACGCCGGGGCGACGATCAGCTCGTGCTACAATGCGGGCAAGGTGGGTGCCAAGTGGAATTCGGGCGGCATCGCGGGCCAAAGCACCGACGCCGAGATCATCGCCTGCCACAACGACGGGCTGATAGAGAGCCAGACCTCGGGATGGGCCGGGGCAGGCGGCATCTGCGGGTTCCACAAGGGAACCATCACGGCCTGCTACCACATCGGACAGGTGACGGGTGACAGCGCCATCGGGGCGATCGTCGGCGAGCACAATTCTGGCAACATCTCCTACTGCTACTGGAACGGCGACCTGGAAGGTATCCCGGCAGGCGGCGGAGGCAGCCAGACCGGAAATGAGAAATTCGGCGCCGCATGGCCCCAGCCCTCGACGCATGAGGCATGGCGAACCACGGCCGAAACCCCGGCCGCTTATTGGCGGACGCTGGGCAGCGCGGGCGGCGGCTACCCCAAACTCGCCTGGGAAAAATAACGCGGCACGGCACCCCGGCCTGCGAGAAGGCCGGGGTGTACGGGATTTAACCTATATTTGAAAACGGAACGAAACCAACAAAAACCCGAACCATGATCAAGACACGCTTTATCGTTGCAATAGGCCTGCTGATGACACTGGCCTGCTGCTCCAACTCCGGAACCGACCAGACCCCCGACCCCAACCCGCCCACGCCGCCGACGCCACCCGCGACGGGGGATTACGTATCGGTACAAAACGGGAAAATATATGCGCCCGACGGCGGGGAGCTCTCGTTATGGGGCGTCAACTTCCAGCCCTGCCTGAGCTGGGAATACAACGACCGCCTCAAGAGGCACGGGATACCCCAAACGGCCGAGGCGCTCAGGCGCGTGGCCGAAAACAACCTCGAAGAGGTGGCCAAACTCAAAGTTTCGGTCATCCGCTGCCACCTGACACCCGCCGATTTCACCGATGCGGAGGGCAACCTGGTCGAAACGCCCTACCTGGACGTGCTGGACTACATGGTCGCCGAAGCTGCCGAACGGGGTATTTACATTACGCTGGCCCTTATCAACCACATGGGCAGCGGCTACGTGCCCAATTCGGTATTCATGACCGCCGCCCGCCAGGAGTGGGTACACAACAAGGAGGTCGTCCGGAAATCGAAAAACTACGTCCGCCAGCTGCTCACGCGCAAAAACAACTATTCGGGAACGACCTATGCGGCCGAGAAACACATCGCCCTGTGGGAGCTGATCAACGAACCCGAAGCCTTCAGCTATACGGACATACAGTCCAACCCCGCCGCCTACGCCGATTTCCAGTCCTGGGCGGCCGGCAACGGGCAGCAGGACAACGACGCTTCGTATGCGGTTTTCCGTGAGGAACTCATCCGGGATTATATCGACGGCATGTACGACGTCATCCGGGAGGCCGGGGCGCAGCAGCCCGTCGTCTGGAGCCACAACTGGCACCGTTACCGCAACGGCAACCCGGATATTTTCAAAGGCGCCCTCGCCTCGAAGGCCGAAGCCGTGGCCTGCTGCAACTATCCGGGGCAGGATCTCGTGCCACAGGACTACTGGAGCAATCCCAAAGACCTCACGTCGCAGGATTATTCGGGCTGGTTCAACCAGTATTTCGACGACGTGAACGGCTACGGGTGGATGACGCTCCCCGAATACGCCGGCAAGGCGAAGACCGTCTACGAGTTCGAGACCTTCTTCAACCAAAGCGCCTATCTCTACCCCATACAGGCACAGTATTTCCGGGCGCTGGGCGTGCAGTGCGCCTCAATGTGGACGTATACCATGCAGGAATACGCCCCCTACCACTGCGGTTCGCATTTCCTGAGCCTCACGTGCACGCCGAAAAAAGCCGCCAGCTTCATCGTGGCGGGCGAAATCTACAAATCCACCCCGCTGGGACAAATGTATGACCGTTTGGTCAACGAACAACTGGGCAGCAACTTCGCCATCTCGAAAAGCCGCGACGTGAGCATCTTCTCCTCGCCGGAAAAATTCTACCACTCGGGCGACGTGACGCAATGGTGCCCGCTCAATGTCAGCGACGGGGTCAGGAGCATCGTCGGCGTAGGCAGTTCGCCGCTGGTGACTTACACCGGGACGGGCATCTACTTCATCGACGAGCGGGACGGCGAACTGTTCGTCACGCTGGAACCCAACCACCGATGGCTCCGGGAGCCGTGGGACAGCCGACTGCAGACGAAGGTCAGCGCGCTTGACTACGACACGCCGAACACGATGAGCATCGGGCTCAAGGCGTGGAAAGAGGGTAAATATACGCTCTACCGCATCTCGGACGGCAGGCGGCAGAAGGCAGGCGTCCTCGACGGGCTCGGCGGGATGTCGCTCACGCCCGGCGACTATGTGATCGTGCGCGGGGAAGAGTAAACGCCGGGATCGTGCCGGGCTTGCGGCAGGAGTGTGCCACCACCTTGCGGCACACTTCGTCGGGAGCCCGGCAAAGACCCGGCGGAATTCCGGCTGAGGCTCGGCAAAAGGCCGTCAGAAGCTCGGTAAAGGCTCGGTAAAGGCTGGGGAAAAAGCCCTCAGAAGCCCTTCGGGAACCCGCCACCGACCCGTCAGAGGCCGATAAGCTTGATCCGGGTCTCGAAATCGCTGCGTGAACCGAGGGCCGAATTGCGCAGCTTGGTGCGGTAGGTATAGACCGTCGCCGAAGCGCAGTTGAGGAAACCGGCGATGCGGCCGCTGTCGGTAATGCCGAGGCGCATGACGGCCAGGATACGCAGCTCGGTAGGGAGCGTCCGGTCGGCCCGCACGGGGAACCGCGCCGGCTCCTCGAGCAGCGCATTGACCTGTTCGACGAAATCGGGAAAGATACCCAGGAAGGTCTCATCGAAGATCCGGTAGAAATCGCGGTAGTCGCGGTCTACGTCCGACGGCGAGCGCAGCTTGCGCATCAGCGCCTCGGAGCCTTCGGACTTCGCGGTTTTGAGCAGCTCGCCCCGGTATTCGCCGACACGGCCGAGGTACTGCGTGGCCAGGAGCATGTAGCGGAACACATAGTTGTCCTTGATCTTGTTGGCGTCGCGCAGGCAGTCGTTCAGTTGCCGGAACTGTTCGTTGCGTTCGCTGAGCTGGGCATTGACCGCGGAAAGCTGGGCGTTGGTGCGCCGCTGCCTGGCATGTTGCCGCAGGGTATGGATGAGCAGCAGCACGATGATGACGAACAGCCCCATGAAAATGTTGATCATGACGGTCAGGATACGGCTGCGCGAATTGATGCTGTAAACGACGGCCTGGTTGATGATCATCTCGGCCTGGCTGGAGTGGAGGATACGGGTGTTGTAATTGCAGGCAAGCATGTCGGCCATCGTACACTGGATATAGCGCGCCGCACGCTCCATATCCTGCTGCTCGAACATCAGCAGGGCCAGGTTATAGAGGGAAAGGTACTCTCTGACGGGGGTTTGCAAGTCGCAGATCGCCGCCGTGGCGAGCCAGTACTTGTGTTGTTCGACATCGCCGAGCAGATAATAGGCGTTGGCAATGTTGTAGGCAATGCGGGCCAGCGTGCGGCTATTGTATTTCGCGGGGTCGTAAAGCGGCAGCAAAACCTCCAGGGCTTCGTCATAACGGTTCAGATCCATCAGTTCGAGGGCATACATCCGCTGCCGCGTGACACGGGAGTGGCCGTCGAAACCGATCCGTGTGTGGCGGAGCCTGAAAAGCGAATCGGCATAGGCCTTCCGCCGCGCCTCCGACCCGTCGCCCGAGGCGAGCCGCCCGAAGACCACCATCTGCTGGGTATAATAGCTGGCCCGCATCCGCCGGGTGATGCCGACCGTATCGAGGGAAAGGATCCGTTCGTAGGCCTCTTCGATGTTGTTGCGGGCGATCAGCACCGAAACATCGCAGGTCGTCGAAAGGAATTTCATCTCCCGGCTGCCGGTCGCGTCGGCGTAATTGTGCATCAGCCCCGCGTAACGGGCGGCCGTGTCGATATTGTAGGTGATATAGGAATCGAACAGGCGGTTGGCCGTCTGCCACCGCAGCGTGTCGTCGCCCGCAGCGCGGAGCTCCCGGCGCAACGAATCGGCATGGCGGACGAAACGCTCCTCATAGAGATACTTTTTCGCAATAACCCGATCCAGTTTATCGAATATCTGCTCGTTTTCGCTTTTATGGCATGCACAGAGCAGGGCTACACCGGCCATAAAAACAAGGCGGGGGGGGGAAATGTTCAGCTTTCTCATCGGCTCGACGGTTTGGATACAAATTTACAAAAAAAACGGTTCCCGTGTCCGTGGTGGACACGCGAACCGCCTCCCGGGCACCGGCTCCGGGCGGATTATCCGAAAATTTCGATCTTCACCTCCTTGCGGATGTCCGTCGACGGCACCTCTACCACCGGGCACCTCAGTTGCCCGTCGAACACGGGCTTCACCGTGCGGCCGTTGACCTTCACC
>NZ_FR893477.1:0-1518 GCF_000435435.1 Alistipes sp. CAG:29
TCGGTAGCGAGGTCGCTGCCCTGCATCGAGAGCTCGCAGGCTCCTTCGCTGAGTACGGCCGAGAGCTGAAATTCCCCGTCGTACCCCTGCTGCGAGACCTTGAGCTGGAGATACGCCGGCTGGTTGATGATGTAAGAGTCCTGTAAGGCCGTCACTTCGAGCGTCGGCCGAGGCTCGGTGATCCGGTACTCGGATTTCTCACAGCCTGCGGCCGCGAAGAGTAAAAGAGGGAGGATTATTTCACGATATTTTTTCATGGAAAAATAGGGTTTGAATTCACACAATGGGTAACGCTGTCTCCGGGTATTTCCCCGGCCTGGATCATGGCGCAGTGTGAGCACAGATCGGCCTTTACCCACCAGCACATTCCCAGCTTTTCATGGTAGCAGGGATTGTCCTTGGTGCAGCCGCATACTTTGCAAGTCTGAACGGCGGTGTGGCCGTCCATGTCGGTCAGTGTAAGTTCTCGTTTCATATGTCAATTACAATAATTTCAGGTCGTTCTTTTTTGACGATTCCAAGCTCCTCAATATCGGAGGTAATATCACCCCAGCCATCAATGAACGCACGTATTTTTATGTCGTAATTTTCGCAGTCGCTCTCGACCGCCCAGTCGTACAGTTCCTTCGGTGTCATGGCTCCATCTTATTCTTGAATCTCCCGCCAGCCGAGGATGTTTTCGTGGTCAATGCGGACACTTGTCCCATCAATACACCACTTATTTTTGCCACTCCATAAATCACCCAATCGAAATGCTATTGCCATCATGATTTTATTAAAAGCCTTGTATTTCACCTCTACAACCTTAATATATTCCGGCAATTCCTCTTTCGGGTCGTGCCAGCGCGTCAGCCCTGTGTGTTCGGATTTTCCGAACTGGATAAGCCATTCAAGGGCAGAGAAGGTAGGAATACAGCATCCCACACACCCCCGGTCGCAATTCTTTCGATCTCCGCAATCTACACAGATGTTATTTTCGCAAAATGCTTTTGCTCTTTCCTCAATCGTTTCCATTCTGGGTCAGTTTTTGGATGAATAACTGGTGGCAGTATTTCATTGCGGCAGCTTCGTTATTAATTTCCTGAATACTTATCCCGCATTCCTCTGCCACCTGTTTTGGCGTTGCGTTCCAAACACATTCGAACGCTCTCTTGGCCTTCTCGCGCATCCGCTCCTCGGCCTCCTGCTCGGCAAGCTCGACCGCATACTGGGCTACATCTACTCTCACGGCATGATATGGCAGGTCAACGTCTTCGCCCTCATAACCGACTTCTACTTTCCAGCTACCGTCCTCCAGTTCTTGTCTTGCTTTTTCGCTTTTCATATGTTCAGTTTATAGCCGTTAGACAAAAGCCATTCGGTAGCATCCATAAGTACATCGACCAATTTTATCCCCCGGTGGGAGATCAATTCTGCTCCGCTTTCAGTTTCATAGATTACATACCATCCCTCGTAACATTTGGAGATATTGAGGTAAAATGTACCTTTTGCGTCAATGAACACGGGTAGTAATTCCTG
>NZ_FR893478.1:0-1294 GCF_000435435.1 Alistipes sp. CAG:29
GGAAGCGTTGCAGGTGGCCGTATACGGCGGTCGTGCCGTTGTGCAGCGTGAGGTAGACGGCGCGCCCGTAGCCGTAGGCGCCCAGGCTTACGCGCGAGACGTAGCCGTCGGCCACGGCCACGAGGGGTTTGCCCTCGGCACCGTCGGTTTTGATGTCGATGCCCGCGTGGAAATGCCCGGGGCGCATCTCGCCGAAATTGGCCGAGTAGAGCCCTTCGACGTCGCGGATCGGGTATATGTACTCCTCCGGGGCGGGGTGTTGTCCCCGGGCCCCGAGGCAGGCGGCGGTCGATATGAGCAGTATCAGAATTCGTCGCATGTCTCCGTGTCCGTCACGAGCCCCGAGGCGGCCTCCACGACCGTTTCGTAGTCGTATCCCAGCGAAAGCCCGTAACGTATCAGTTTGGTTTTCAGTTCGTATTGTGTCGTATATTTCGCCGTTCGTGCCTTGCGTTCCAGTTGCCGGCGCAGGCGTTCGTCCATGCCGGAACGGTCGGCTTCGGCGAGTGCCGCGTCGATCAGCGCCCGGTCGATGCGCTTGCGTTGCAGGGCCGTGCGGATCTTGTATCCGCCCCAGCCGCTCAGCCGCAGTTTTTCGCGCACGAAAGCCCCGGCGTAACGGGCATCGTCGATGAAGCGGTCGCGGACGAGTTTGGCCAGCACCCCCTCGGCATCGCGTTCCGCGAGTCCCCAGCCGCGCATCAGCCGCCGGGCGTCCTCCTGCGATTTTTCGGCGCGGGCGCAGAGCCGCATGAGCGCAGCGAGTGCCTGCTCGGGTGTCTTGACCTTCTTTTTCCTTAGTTCATCCGGCTGCATACCATGCGGGGTTTTCCGTTGAGGTCTTCGCGCACCTCGGTGTCCGTATATCCCTCCTCGCCGAGCAGGAGGCGCATCTGCCCGGCCGAGCGTTCGTAGATCTCGAAATAGAGCTTCCCGCCGGGGCGGAGTATCCGCCGCCCGGCGCGGGCGATGGCGCGGTAGAATCGCAGCGCGTCGTCGTCGGGGACGAACAGCGCCTCGCGGGGTTCGTACTCCCGGACATTGGCGTGCATCGCCGCAAGGTCGCTTTGCGGGACGTAGGGCGGGTTCGAGACGATGGCGTCGAACGGCCCCGGGAAGATTTCGTCCAGGCCGCCGAGCGCATCCGCCTTGCGGAGCGTGACCCGGGCGCCGAGCGTGCAGCAGTTCTCGGCGGCGATCGCCAGCGCCGCGTCCGACAGGTCGGCCGCGAAAACCTCTGCCCCGGGCAGTGCGAGCGCCAGGCTCGCGGCGATGCAGCCGCTGCCGGTGCCAC
>NZ_FR893478.1:1304-15714 GCF_000435435.1 Alistipes sp. CAG:29
TGACGGGGGCCCCGTCGAGCAGGGCCCGTGCCCTGCGTTCGTCGTGTACCACCCAGGAGACCAGCTCCTCGGTTTCGGGGCGGGGGATCAGCACCCCTTCGCGTACGGTGAAGCGGTGCCCGTAGAATTCCGTGTGCCCCACCACGTATTGCACGGGACGGCCGGCGGCGAGTTGTGCGGCCATCGCCTCGAACCCGTCGGCTGCCATCGGTGCGCCGGGGTCGGTCAGCAAGGCCGATAGGGGAAGCCCCGACGATTCGGCGAGGGCGACCAGGGCGATGCTCCGCGCCTCGCGGGCGTCGTAAAGTCCCGTGAGACGGGCTGTGAGCCGGTCGAGGAGCCCGCGGCGGGTGGTGACCTCCGGGGCGCCCTGCGGCTGCGGGGCGTATGGGGCTGAGGTTTCGGGGACAGACATCAGTGCCGGATCAAGTTGGCCAGCGCGATGGCCACGGCGGCCTCGGCGACCACGGCTCCGCGCAGGGCGACGCAGACATCGTGGCGGCCGCGGATCGTGAGCGGCTCGACCTTGTCCGTCGCCAGGTTGTAGGTATTCTGTTCGCGCCCGATGCTCGGGGTCGGCTTGACCGCCGCGCGTACCACGATCTCGTTGCCGTTGGTGATTCCGCCGTTGATTCCGCCCGCGTTGTTGGTCGCAGTGGTGCCTTCGACGTCGAGCAGCGGGTCGTTGTTCTGCGAACCGCGCAGACGCGCCCCGGCGAAGCCGCTGCCGAATTCGACCCCCTTGACGGCCGGGATGGCGAACAACAGGTGGGCGATCAGGCTTTCGGCCGAATCGAAGAAGGGTTGTCCCAGTCCCAGCGGGACGCCCTGTACGCGGCATTCGATGATTCCGCCGACCGAATCCAGGTCGGCCGCCGCCGCGCGCAGTACCTCGTCGAAGCGCGCAGGGTCGGTGCATCCGCCGATCTCGGTGAGGCGCGTGTCGAAGGCGATGCCCGGCGGGAGCATCTTCTTGGCGACGACGCCCGCGGCGACGAACGCCACGGTCAGGCGTGCCGAGAAATGGCCGCCGCCCCGCGGGTCGTTGAACCCGTTGAAGCGGTGGTAGGCCACCAGGTCGGCGTGCGAAGGCCGGTAGTGGCGGGCTACGGTGGCGTAGTCCTGCGAATGGGTGTCGGTGTTGGCGAATTCGATGGTGAGCGGCGCCCCCGTCGTCATGCCGTTATAAAGCCCCGATACGATCTGCGGGATGTCCGGCTCGCGGCGCGGCGTGGTGCCGCGGGCCCCACTGCGGCGGCGTGCGAGGTCGGCTTCGAAATCTTCCGCCGAGAGCGGAATACCTGCGGGAACCCCGTCGATCGAGATGCCGATCTGCGGGCCGTGCGACTCGCCCCAGATGGCGAGCCTGAAATTGTGTCCGAAAATATTCATGGCGTTCAGATTCTGATTTTTTCCAGGTCTTCGAAGAATCCGGGGTAGCTCTTGGCTACGCATTCGGCGCCTTCGATGGTCATTTCCCCGTCGCAGAGCAGTCCTGCGACGGCCATCGACATGGCCATGCGGTGGTCGCCGTGGCTCTGCACGCGGGCCTGGCGGATTCTGCCGCCGCGGATGCGCATGATGTCCTCCTGGGAGGTGTCCACCTCGATGCCCGCCTTGGCGTACTCTTCGCGGATGGCGTCCGCACGGTTGCACTCCTTGTGTTCGAGCCGCGAGGTGCCGCGGATGACGCTCTCGCCCTGGGCCGCCGCCGCGAGCGCTGCGAGTGCCGGGAAAAGGTCGGGGCAGTGCGTGGCGTCGAATTCGAAGGCGCGCAGGGGCCGGTGCGAGGCCGTCACGGAGTCCTCGTCGTTGATGACCGCGGCCCCGGCCCGCACGAGTGCCGTGCAGATGGCCGTGTCGGCCTGCTTCGAAAGCATGGAGACGTTCTTCACGGTGACTTCGCCCGCGACGGCGCCCGCCACGAGCAGCATGGCCGCGGCGCTCCAGTCCCCCTCGATGCTGAAAAAAGCCGGGCGGTAGCGCTGTCCGCCTTCGATGTAGAACTCCTTGTAGTCGTTATGGCAGATCTCCACGCCGAAGCGTGCCGCCGTGTCGACGGTCATGTCCAGATAGGGGGTCGAGACGGCGCTGCGGACGTGGAGCGTGGTGTCGTGCTGCGAGAGCGGGAGCGCCAGCAGCAGCCCCGTGATGAACTGCGACGAAACCGAGCCGTCGACGTCGATCTCCCCGCCCCGGATCGGGCCGCGCACTTCGAAGGGCAGGTAACCGTCGTTGTCCCGCACCCGGACGCCGAGGCGGCGCAGCGGGTCGATCATCATGTGCATGGGGCGCCGTAGCAGGGTGCCCTGGCCTTCGATGGTGACGGGCATCCCGCAGAGCGAGGCGATGGGGGTGAAAAGCCGTGTGGCGAGCCCCGATTCGCCGACGTGCAGCACTTTCCCGCGGGGATGCAGCCCGCCTTCGATCGAAAGGGTCGAGGCGTCCACGTGCTTTACGCGGGCGCCGAGCGTCTCGATGCACCGCAGCGCCGAGCGCGTGTCGTCGCAGAATTCCAGGTTGCGCAGCACCGAGGTCTCCCCGCAGAGGAGCGATGCCGCCAGGGCACGCTGTGCATAGCTTTTCGAACAGGGCGGCGTCAGCGTGCCTTTAACGCGGCCCAATGGAACCGTCTTGTCCATTGTGTAGGTTATATGCTTTTATGGGCACCGGGGTTGGCCGGCACCCTGAAATTAAAATCCTCGCCTCTATTCCTGTGTTTCGGTCTCCTCCCCGGCCTGCTGCGCCTGCTGTCCCTTGCGGTTCTTCATCTGCTGGGTCAGCTGGTGGCTCTTCTTGAGCTCGAAATGCTGGCCGAGGTAGACCTTGCGAACCATCGGGTCGGCGGCCAGTTCCTCGGCCGTACCCGTCTTGAGGATCTTGCCCTCGTAGAGCAGGTAGGTGCGGTCGGTGATGGCCAGTGTCTCGTCGACGTTGTGGTCGGTGATGATGACGCCGATGTTCTTGTGCTTGAGCGTCGCCACGATCGACTGGATGTCCTCCACGGCGATGGGGTCGACGCCCGCGAAGGGCTCGTCGAGCAGGATGAACGCCGGGTTGATGGCCACCGCGCGCGCGATCTCCGTACGGCGCCGTTCGCCGCCCGAAAGCTGGATGCCGAGGCTCTTGCGCACCTTTTGCAGGCGGAACTCCTCGATCAGCGACTCGACGCGCTCGTTCTGGTACTCCTTCGAGAAATCGGTCATTTCGAGTACGGCGCGGATGTTGTCCTCGACCGACAGGCGGCGGAAGACCGATGCCTCCTGTGCCAGGTAGCCCACGCCCATCTGGGCGCGTTTGTAGACCGGCTCCTTGGTCAGTTCGGCGACCTTGCCTTCGTCGTCCTCGAGGAAGATGCGCCCTTCGTTGGGCTTGATAAGCCCCACGATCATGTAGAAAGTCGTGGTCTTGCCGGCTCCGTTGGGGCCGAGCAGTCCGACGATCTCCCCCTGGTTGACGTCGATCGAGACGTGGTCGACGACGGTACGGGCCTTATATTTTTTGACAAGTTCGCTGGTGTATAGGCGCATTGCGTTCTCTTGCTATAAAATTTTTACAAAGTTATGCTTTTTTCCGAAAAGTTTTTTAACTTTACATTGAATTTTCTGATTTTAGAGTAGAAACGGCGAAATGAAACAATTTGAATCGTCCCTGTTGCATGACAAGCTGAAGGAGTACTTCGGCTTTTCATCGTTCAAAGGGAACCAGGAAGCGGTGATCCGCAATGTGCTGGAAGGGAAGGATACGTTCGTGCTGATGCCTACGGGCGGCGGGAAATCCCTCTGTTATCAGCTTCCGGCCATGCTCATGGAGGGCGTGGCGATCGTCATTTCCCCCCTGATTGCGCTGATGAAGAACCAGGTGGACGCCATGCGCACCTTCTCGGCCGAGTCGGGAATCGCCCATTTCCTCAATTCGTCGCTCAACAAGACGGCCGTCGCGCAGGTGCGTGCCGACGTGCTGGCCGGGAAGACGAAGCTGCTCTATTTCGCCCCCGAATCGCTGACCAAGGAGGACAACGTGGCCTTCCTGCATAAAATAAAGGTATCGTTCTACGCCATCGACGAGGCGCACTGCATTTCGGAGTGGGGGCACGACTTCCGGCCCGAGTACCGCCGCATCCGCCCGATCATCAACGAAATCGGTGCCGCGCCGCTGATCCACCTGACGGCGACGGCGACGCCCAAGGTGCAGCTGGACATCCAGAAGAACCTCGGCATGTCCGACGCTTCGGTGTTCAAGTCGTCGTTCAACCGGCCGAACCTCTATTACGAGATACGCCCCAAGGGGGACGTCGACCGCGATATCATCCGCTTCATCAAGCAGAACGAGGGAAAGAGCGGCATCATCTACTGCCTGAGCCGCAAGAAGGTCGAGGAGCTGACCGAACTGCTCGTGGCCAACGGCATCCGCGCGCTGGCCTACCATGCGGGCATGGACGCCGCGACGCGCGCCGCCAACCAGGACGACTTCCTGATGGAGCGGGTCGAGGTGATCGTCGCCACGATCGCTTTCGGCATGGGCATCGATAAGCCCGACGTGCGCTATGTCATCCATTACGACATCCCCAAGTCGCTCGAAGGCTATTACCAGGAGACGGGGCGTGCCGGCCGCGACGGCGGCGAAGGTTACTGCCTGACGTTTTACAGTTACAAGGACATTCAGAAACTGGAGAAATTCATGCAGGGCAAACCCATCGCCGAACAGGAGATCGGCAAGCTGCTGCTGCTGGAGACGGTGTCCTATGCCGAGAGTTCGATGTGCCGCCGCAAGACGCTGCTGCACTATTTCGGCGAGGAGTATACCGAGGAGAACTGCGGCAACTGCGACAATTGCCGGAATCCCAAGCCGAAGATCGACGCGCGGGCGGCGCTCAAGATGGCGCTCGAGGCGCTGCGCGATATCGGCGACAAGTTCAAGGCCGACTACCTGATAAACGTGCTCACGGGCAAGACCACGGCGCTCATCAAGAGCTACGGCCACAACAAGAGCAAGTGGTTCGGGGCGGGTGCCGAGCACGACGTGCGTTTCTGGGGCGCCGTGCTGCGCCAAGCGCTGATCCTGGGGCTGGTGGACAAGAATATCGAGAATTACGGGCTGATCTCGGTGAACCGCAAGGGCGAGAATTTCATCGCCATGCCTTTCCCCGTCACCGTGACGCTCGACCACGACTATGACGAGGAGGAGAAGGAGGCCGAGGCCGTCGTCCCGATGGGCAAGGGCGGCGCGGCGGACGAGGAACTCTTTGCGATGCTCAAGGATTTGCGTAAGAAAGTGGCCAAGCAGCACGGGCTGCCGCCGTTCGTCATCTTCCAGGATCCGTCGCTCGAGGACATGGCCGTGCAGTACCCGATCACCATCGAGGAGATGCAGAACATCACCGGCGTGGGAGTGGGCAAGGCCCGCAAGTTCGGCGAGGAGTTCGTCAAGCTCATCAAGGCCTATGTCGAGGAGAAGGAGATCATCCGCCCGCAGGACATGATCGTCAAGTCGGTCGGCAACAAGTCGGGCAACAAGATCTTCATCATCCAGTCCATCGACCGGAAGATGGATTTCGAGGATATCGCCCGCGCCAAAGACCTCGATTTCGACGAACTGCTGACCGAAATAGAAGGCATCGTCAACTCGGGTACGAAGCTCGACATCTCGTACTATCTGAGGGACTTTATGGACGAGGACAAGATCGAGGACATTTACCTCTATTTCAAGGAGGACGCCGAGAGCGATTCGCTCGATGCGGCCATCGACGAACTGGGGGCCGACTATACGGAGGAGGAGATACGTCTGGTGCGTATCAAATTCATTTGCGAGCAGGGCAACTGACGCCCTGGACACCTGCCATCCCACGGCTGTTGCGTCACTGTTCCGAGGATTGACACTAACTTAATAATACGCCTATGAACAAAAAGACTTTTACTGTTGCCGTGATTTTCCTGATCGTGACACTCGTGTGGCTCGGAGTCAATATATTCTGGGCCTTGTCGAACAGCAATTGTATATTCGACCTTGTCGTGGCCGTATTGTTCGTGCTTGCAGGCGTCGGGATGGTGTACAACGAATGCCACAAGCGCAAACGCAAGCACCTCGACGAGGTGAACAAATACAAAATACCGTAACCTATGTGTGCCATGCAACGGTTCCTGACGATCATGTCCGTGTTTTTCTTCGTGTGCGGCGTCGTTTCGCTGTGGCGGATCCTGTCCGACGACGGGCGGGATATCTGGTACGTGCCGCTCGTACTGATCGGTGCGTCGGGGATTTTGGCCGTCCGCGCCCGGAGCATGGGCCGCAAAAATACGCAAAACGAAGACTGATATGAAAACCAATGTGATGCAGATAGTCCGCCTCGTGATGATGATCGTGGCGGTGGCCGGGATAATCTACGCCCTGGAGTATATGGAGCGCGGCATTGCCGTGTGGTTCTGGATCACGCTGCTCGGCGTGGGTTTCGTGGGGCTGCTCTATACGTTCCGCCTCACGCAGCGCCGCGTGCGGCTCGAACGCCGTGCCCGGGAGCGGCAGGAAAAGAAAAAATCCCGCCGGTCGAAACGCTGACCTTCATCCGCCGGACATCGTTGCCCGGCGGTTCGGTTTCCGGGCGGAGGCTTGCGGTTTCCGATGGGGCGGTTTTCCCGGGGCGGCAGTTTTATTCCGGAAGAGCGGGCTTGTTTCCTGCCGCTGGATTTCGCCGTCGTGGCAGGCGGCAAGGCCGTGGGCGGCGTGGGGTTCGTGCTCGGGACGGATGTCGAGCGCTTCGGCGCCAAAATCGGCTTCTGGCTCTCAAGCCGCTGCCGGGGGCGGGGCATGATGACGGCGGCCGTCCGGCAGGCCGTGGAGTGGATGTTCGCAAATACCCCGATAATTCGTATCTTTGCCGCGGCTTATGCCACCAATTCCGCATCGCAGCGGGTGTTGGTGAAAGCCGGGTTTCGGCATGTCGGGACGTTCCGCAAGGCTTTTTTCAAGAACGGGGCGTTCGTGGACGGCTGTTATTACGAATTACTGAAAGACGAAAATGAGTGAAGTAAGGGCAAAAAAGGCGCTGGGACAGCATTTCCTGGTCGACCTCAATATCGCGCGCAAGATTTGCGATGCGCTTTCGGGGGGCGTGAGGCCGGGGACAAGTGCCGGGGAATCCGCCCCGGCAGATATGGCTGGAAATGCCGGTGCCGGTGCGGATACCCGGGTGGGGACGGATGGATGTGCCGATGCCGGGGTCGGATCCCTGAACGGTGGCGGTGCCGGGTTGGCTGCCGGGGCCGATGCCCGGATCGCGGCGGATACGACCGCTGCCGGTGCACCGGCGGCCGCGGAGGCGGGACGGGGCGGTGCAGTCCCCTGCGACGTGCTGGAGGTCGGCTGCGGGATGGGGGTGCTGACGCAGTTCCTGCTCAGGCGCGGCGACATCACCACCTACGGTGCCGAAATCGACCCGGAGAGCGTCGAATACCTGCATGCGCATTTCCCCGAGTTCGCACCGCGGCTGATCGAGGGCGATTTCCTGAAGATGAACCTGCGCGAGCGTTTTCCGCGGGGACTGAAGATCATCGGGAATTTCCCCTACAACATCTCCTCGCAGATATTTTTCAAGGTGCTTGAGAATCGCGACCTGGTGCCCGAATGCGTCGGCATGATCCAGAAGGAGGTCGCCGTACGGATCGCGGAGCCTCCGGGGTCGAAGGAATACGGCATCCTGAGCGTGTTGTTGCAGGCGTGGTACGACATCGAATACCTCTTTACGGTCAACGAAACGGTTTTCAACCCGCCGCCCAAGGTCAAAAGCGCCGTTATCCGCCTGCGCCGCAACCGCGTCGGGCGGCTCGGCTGCGACGAGGCGCTGTTCGTGAAGGTGGTGAAAGCGTCATTCGGCCAGCGCCGCAAGATGATCCGCAACTCGCTGCGGGCGGTGTTCGGCGATTTCGGCGGCGCAGAACATCCCTTTTTTACGCAGCGCGCCGAGCAGCTCTCGGTCGCCGATTTCGTGCAGCTGACCGACTGGGTCGCGGCCAACCGGAAATAATCGCGGCGGGTCGTGGACGTCGGATACCGCAGTTTGGGTGCGGGTTCGAGTCGTCGGATGCCGGGCCGGGAAGGGCGGACAGTGTGTACTGGAGGCGGAAATGGAAAAGCACCGGGAGCCCGGTGCTTTTTTCATGCCGTTTGGCGGGCGGAGCATTGCTCCGCAGCCGCAATGCACAGGCGTCTATTTTCGCAGGTCTCCCGCAATGACCGTCACCAGTTCTTCGCGGGAGAGGTATTTCCGAGCCAGTAGCTGCACGTCGGCCGGCGTCATGGCCTGTATGCGGCGGATGTTCTCGTTGATGACGGTATGGTCGCGGCCGCAGAGGATGTTCTCGATCGTGACGTCGGCAATGCCGAACGGCCCGTCGAGGATACGCATCATCTCGCCGACCATGATGTTCTTCACGAGCGAAAGTTCGCCCTCGGGCATCGGCTCGGCGCGCAGCCGTTCGATTTCGGTGTAAATCTCGCGCAGGGCGTCCTGCGTGACCTCCGTCCCGACCTGTGCCGCGACGGCGAAATAGCCCTCCCGTTCGAAGTTGACCATGGCGGCCACCACGCCGTACGTATAGCCGTGCTCCTCGCGCAGGTTCTGCATCAGACGCGAACCGAAATAGCCGCCCAGGGCGGATGCCACGACCTGCATGCCGAGGAAATCGGGATGCTGGCGCGGGAAAAGCAGCCTTCCGATGCGGATCGACGACTGTACGGCGCCCGGATGGTCGACCCGCGCTTCGTGCTGCGTCACGGGTGCCGGGAACGGGATGCCGGCTTCGGGTTTGCGCCGCGGCAACCGTTCCGCCAGCGCCGCGACGGCCTGCCGTTCGTGGTCGCCGATGCGCCCGCTGCATATCGTGAATCCGTTGTCCGCCGTGTAGTGGCTTTCATAAAACGCCGCTACATCCCCGCGCGTGAGTTTATCGTATTGGGCTTCGTCGGCCGAGATGCCGTAGGGATGCGAGGCCCCGAAGAGGGCGCGGGCGAAAGCCTCGCGGGCCTGGGTGTCGACCTTCGTTCGTTCGACGGCCAGCCGCTGCTTGCGCTTGGCGCAGTAGGTGCGCAGTTCCTCCTCGGGGAAAACGGGGTGCAGGAGTATCTGTTCGGCTACGGCGAGCGTTTCGTCGAAGAATTTGGAGAGCATGCAGAAACTGATGTAGGCATAGTCGCGGTCGATGTTGACGTCGTAGTACGAGCCGTAGTAATCGAGCCGTTCGGCGATCTGGTGCGCCGTCATGTCGCGCGTCCCCTCGGCGAGCATGTTGGCGGCGGCCGATGCCGAGAAGGGAACCCGCTGCATGGCCGAACCGGCGCGGAACACGAAGGTGACGCGCAGCACTTCGAAGTCGTCCGAGGCGAGCGTGTAGAGTGTCGAGCCGTTTGCCAGCAGGCTCTTCCCGGCTTGTGCGACCTCGACGTCGGAGGGTATTACGAGGGGTGGTTGTGTCATTTTTTCGCTTTGTAGATAAGGGTGGAACAGTTTCCGGGGCGGAAGGTGCGGCGGCTGAAGGCGAGGATGTCGCCGGTCGTGACGGCACGGTAGGCCGCCACCTCGCCGTTGATGAGCTGCAGGTCGCCCAGCATCTCGTAGAAGCCCAGGTTCATCGCCTTGTTCATCACGTTCAGCTCGCCGAAGAGCGTGTTGGCCTCGAACTTGTTTTTGACCTTCTCGACCTCGTAGTCCGATGCCGGGACGCTCTGCAATGCCTCGATTTCGGCACGGAAAGCCGCTTCGGCCTGTTCGGGAGTGGTATCCGGCAGCAGTTGCCCCGTAAAGACGAACAACCCCGGGTCGACGTCGCCCGAAATGTAGGCGTTGACCGAGGCCAGCAGGCGCTGTTCCTGCACCAGGTGTTTGTAGAGACGCGACGAGTCGCCGCCCGACAGGAGGTCGGAGACCAGGTCGGCGGTATAGAAATCCTGCGAGGTGCGGCCGCCCATGTGGAATGCCAGCGACAGGGTCGTGGCGGGCACGTCGCGTTCGACCGTCTCCCGGCGGGGCGCCTCCTGCTGCGGTTCCCGGGGGATGGGCTGAGGAGTCACGGTGCGGTCGGCGAGCGGGGCGAACCATTTTTCGGCAAGGTCGAGCATGCGCTCCTCCTCGAAGTCGGCCGAGACGGACAGGATGGCGTTCGAAGGGTGGTAGTGGGTGCGGTAGAAGGCCTGTACGTCGTCGAGTGTCGCTCCGGCGATGTGGTCGGGCGTGAGCCCGATGGTCGCCCAGCGGTAGGGGTGGACTTTGTAGGCCAGTGCCCGCAGCAGCATCGGCTGGTCGCCGTAGGGCTGGTTGAGGTAGCGCTGGCGGAACTCCTCGATCACCACGCGTTTCTCCGCCTCGAGTTTTTCGGGGGTGATGTCCAGCCCCTCCATGCGGTCGCTTTCGAGCCACAGTGCGGTCTCGATGTTGTCCTTCGGGAGGGTGATGTAGAAATCCGTATAGTCGTTGTTGGTGAAGGCGTTGTTGTCGCCGCAGGCCATCTGCACGGGCAGGTCGAAATTCGGGATTTCGCGCGTGCCGCGGAACATCAGGTGTTCGAACAGATGGGCGAAACCCGTGCGCGCGGGGTTCTCGTTGCGCGCCCCGACCTTATATAATATGTTTACTGCGGCGAGTTTCGAAGCCTTATCCCGGTTGACGACGACCGTCAGGCCGTTCGCCAGTGTTCTCTTCTTGTATTCGATCATGGATGCAAAGATAGTAAAAAAGCAGCGGCAGGAAAATTTAGTGACGCCTCATTTGAAGATGGATTCGAAGACTATGAAGTTTGGGGATTGGAATCCATTACCCTGCCGCTGCGTGTGGAAAACGCTTCGGCAGAAAACGGGAAGAGTGGTGCCGAACCTGTGGCCCATGGCTCTGGTCAGCCTCTATCCCACAAATCACAGCACGCACCCTTCTGGGTACGATCTGTATTGTGGGATAACAAAAAATTTACCAGATTTTAGGGCCCCAATACTATCGTTTATACACGATGATATGTAAAGAACGAATTATGGAACAAAATTAGGAAAAAAATCCCGATTTGCAATCGCCGCGCCCGAACAACCTATTTATCGGCCTTTATTTCCCAGTGTTTCGCCGCGTAAAATTTGTTGACGGCCAAAAAAATATCTGTTTTCTCAACCGCCAATGTGTCTGTGAAAAAATTCCGCTGCTTTTTCCGGCCCGGGATTTGTCTTGCCGGCAGGGGTGGCGCTCCGGCCCCGTGCACGCACAGCCCGGACTGTGCCCGCGAGGGAGTGGCGGGTAATCCGCTATCGGATAATAAGTTCGGCAAGTCGGTGATTATCCGCGAGTTCGTTGTTAAATAAATAACAACCCCGTTGTTATTCCAATAACATCCTGCGTAGTGAAAAAACCGGATGATTTGTCAGAAAATCGGACTGATTTTTCCGCCGGAATTGTTATCTTTGCAACGCATTTTGTCCCGAATCCAGGAAAAACACACAATATCATCTAAAATTTCAACAAAATGGCAGAAAAGAAATTTATCACTTGTGATGGTAACTACGCTGCGGCACATGTTGCATACATGTTCTCGGAAGTTGCGGCGATCTATCCCATCACGCCGTCGTCGACCATGGCCGAACTCGTGGACGAGTGGGCCGCCCAGGGTCGCAAGAATATTTTCGGCGAAACGGTGAAAGTTGTCGAGATGCAGTCCGAAGCCGGTGCCGCAGGCGCCGTGCACGGTTCGCTGCAGAGCGGTGCCCTGACGTCGACGTTCACCGCGTCGCAGGGTTTGCTGCTGATGATCCCCAATATGTATAAGATCTCCGGCGAATTGCTGCCGGGCGTGTTCCACGTCTCGGCGCGTGCGCTGGCCGCACAGTCGCTGTCGATTTTCGGAGACCACCAGGACGTCATGGCCACCCGCCAGACCGGGTTCGCCATGCTGGCCACCTCGTCGGTACAGGAGGTGATGGATCTGGCGGGCGTGGCGCACATCGTGTCGCTCAAATCGCGCGTGCCGTTCCTGCACTTCTTCGACGGCTTCCGTACCTCGCACGAGATCCAGAAGATCGAGCTGATCGACGAGGCCGCCCTGACCGCCATGCTCGACCGCGATGCGCTGGCTGAGTTCCGCCGGCGGGCGCTCAACCCCGAGCATCCCGTCACCCGCGGTACGGCGCAGAACCCCGACATCTATTTCCAGACCCGCGAGGCCGCCAACCGTTTCTATGACGCCGTGCCCGACATGGTTGCCGAGGCGATGCGCGAGATTTCGAAGATCACCGGCCGCGAGTACAAGCCGTTCGTATACTACGGGGCAGAAGATGCCGAGCATGTCGTCGTGGCGATGGGTTCGGTGACGGAAACCCTCAGGGAGACGGTCGACTACCTGAACGCCCGTGGCGGGAAGGTGGGCGTCGTGACGGTACACCTCTACCGCCCGTTCTCGGTGAAATACCTGGGCGAGGTGCTGCCCGAAACGGTGAAGCGCATCTGCGTGCTCGACCGTACGAAGGAACCGGGTGCCAACGGCGACCCGCTCTACCTGGATGTCGTCGAGGCATTCGCCAACTGCAAGGATATTCCGGCCGACCGCAAACCGCTCATCATCGGCGGCCGCTACGGCCTTTCGTCCAAAGACACCACGCCGGCGCAGATGCTGGCCGTGTTCGCCAACCTCGGGGCCAACGAGCCCAAGAACCAGTTTACGGTGGGCATCGTGGACGACGTGACCTTCCGCTCGCTGCCCGTGGGCGAGGAGATTTCGCTCGCCAAGCCCGGTACATTCGAGGCGCTGTTCTTCGGCCTGGGGGCGGACGGTACGGTAGGCGCCAACAAGAACTCGATCAAGATCATCGGCGGCACGACGAACAAATATTGCCAGGCATATTTCTCGTACGACTCGAAGAAGTCGGGCGGTTACACCTCGTCGCACCTGCGTTTCGGCGACCTGCCGATCACTTCGCCCTACCTGGTCACCACGCCCGACTTCGTGGCCTGCCACGTGCCTTCGTACGTCGACAAGTACGACGTGCTGAAAGGGCTGAAAGCCGGCGGTTCGTTCCTGCTCAACTCGGTGCACGACGCGGCTACCACCTGCGCCACGCTGCCCGACCATATGAAAGCCTATCTGGCCAAGAACAAGATCAATTTCTATATCATCAACGCCACGAAGATCGCCGCCGAGCTCGGACTGGGTTCGCGTACGAATACCATCATGCAGTCGGCATTCTTCAAGATCGCCAACGTCATCCCGTTCGACAAGGCTGTCGACGAGATGAAGCATGCCATCCTGAAATCCTACGGCAAGAAGGGCGAGGACATCGTCAACATGAACTATGCGGCCGTCGACGCCGGAGGCAACGCCGTGGTCAAGGTCGAGGTGCCGGCCGAATGGGCACAGATCGACGACAAGGGCTTCGCACACGTCTCTGACGCTTCGTGTCCCGAATTCGTGCGCAAGATCGTCGAGCCGATCAACGGGCTGAAGGGCGACGACCTGCCGGTATCGGCTTTCACGGGCCGTGAGGACGGTACGTGGGAGAACGGCACGGCCGCCTACGAGAAGCGCGGCATCGCCGTGAATGTTCCCGAGTGGAAGATCGAGAACTGTATCCAGTGCAACCAGTGCGCCTATGTCTGCCCGCACGCCGTGATCCGTCCGTTCCTCGCGACGGAGGCCGAGGCCGCCGCATCGGGCGTGGAATGGAAGCAGGGGCTGGGCGAGACCAAGGAGTACAAGTTCCGCATCCAGATCTCGCCGCTCGACTGTACGGGCTGCTCGAACTGCGTGGACGTCTGCCCGGCCAAGGAGAAGGCGCTGGTGATGCGCCCTCTGGAGGAGCAGATGCCCCAGCAGAAGAATTGGGAGTACATCACCCGGCACATCGGCTACAAGCAGGTCGTCGACAAGACCAAGTCGGTGAAGAATCTCCAGTTCGCACAGCCCCTGTTCGAGTTCTCGGGTGCCTGCGCCGGCTGCGGCGAGACTCCCTATATCAAGGCTATCTCGCAGCTGTTCGGCGACAAGATGATGGTTGCCAACGCCACGGGCTGCACCTCGATCTATTCGGGCTCGGCACCGTCGACCCCGTACTGCACCAACGACAAGGGCCAGGGCCCGGCATGGGCGAACTCGCTATTCGAGGACAACGCCGAATTCGGCCTGGGTATGCACCTCGGCGTCGAGAAACTCCGCGACCGCATCCAGGCCAGGATGGAGGAGGCGATTGCCAACTGTACGAAATGCTCCGACGAGCTGAAGGGCGTCATGAAGGAGTGGATCGCCGCGCGCGGTTCGTCGGCCAAATCGGCCGAGGTCTCGGCGCGCCTCGTCCCGATGATGGAGGCCTGCGGCTGCGATTACTGCAAGGATATCCTGGAGATGAAGGACTGGCTGGTGAAGAAGTCGCAGTGGATCATCGGCGGCGACGGCTG
>NZ_FR893478.1:15839-31118 GCF_000435435.1 Alistipes sp. CAG:29
AGTCGTCGAAATCGACGCCCGTGGGTGCCGTTGCCAAGTTCGCTTCGGCCGGTAAGCGCATCCGCAAGAAGGACCTCGGCGCCATCGCCATGACCTACGGTTATGTATACGTGGCACAGGTTTCGATCGGCGCTTCGCAGATGCAGTTGTTCAACGTGCTGAAGGAGGCCGAGGCCTATCCCGGCCCGTCGCTCGTGATCGCCTATGCGCCGTGTATCAACCACGGCATCAAGGGCGGCATGACGCGCACGCAGACCGTGGGCAAGGAGGCCGTAGCCTGCGGTTACTGGCACCTGTGGCACTACAACCCGCAGCTCGAGGAGCAGGGCAAGAACCCGTTCGTGCTGGACTCGAAGGAGCCCGACTGGTCGAAGTTCCGCGACTTCCTGATGAAGGAGGTGCGTTACACTTCGCTCAAAAAGTCGTTCCCGGCCGAGGCCGACGAGCTGTTTGCCGCCGCCGAGCAGAACGCCAAATGGCGTTACAACGGTTACCAGCGCCTTGCGAAGATGGAATACTAATTATATTATACGCGATGCGGAGGGCCGCGGCATTGTGCCGCGGCCCTTTTTGTATACCCGGAAAATGCTTCGTGATGAAAAAACGCGCGTTCGTTTTTGAAATCCCCCCCCCGAGTGAATTTATTTGTCCATATAGACCTGAGAGGATAAATTTGCACACATTTGAATTACAAACAAGTATCTCACTTATGAAAAATTTTGTGCACAAAATTACCTGTGTGCTCGTCATGTGCGCTGCCACGGTAGCGTTTACGGCATGTAGCGACAGCGACAACAAGGGCGACGGCCCGGTTACCGGTACCCTCAGCGTGGAAACCGGCGCCCTGAAATTTACGAGCGGAGCCTATTCGAAGGGATTCGAGGTGGGAACCGACGGTACGGTCGGCGCGATCCAGGTCGACGTGAACTACAAGGGTTCCGAAACCGGATGGATCACCGCGAAAGTGAACGACGGCGACGTGGTGGTCACCGTGGCGCGGAATACGGGCGATGCACGTACGGCGGATGTCGTCCTGAGCGCCAAGGGTGCCGAGTCGGTGACCGTTTCCATCAGCCAGAAGGCCGTGTTCTCGTCGGATCTGGTGGGCCGGTATACGCCCTATGTTCCCGATCCCGAAAATCCGATCGCTAATTTCTTCATCAACCCCGTATACGCTGATATGGATCCGGAAAAGGTGCCGCAGATCGACATGGGTTTCCTTCTCGGTGTTCCCGGATATACCTGGCCCGTTACCACCGTCACCGGTCTGGCCAACCAGCTCGTGGGGATGATGTATGGCGGCGGCCTCACCTATTTCGATTTCAAGGACGACGGGACGATCGGCGCGGGCTACCGCGACATGCTCGGGTTTGACATGAATGCCGGCCCTACGTTTGGCTCCGAGGTCGAATTCCCCAATGCCGAGACGCTGGAGGTGCTGCCTGTCGATGCGATTACCTATTACACCAAGGACGGCAAGGTCTATTTCGCCATCGACAAGGAGTACCTGACCTATATCGGCCAGGCGGAGCTCGAAATGAACCTGCCCCAGATCATCGACGCCCTGCTGGCACAGTACCCGGGCCTTGGGATCGAAGCGACCGACGATTACTATGCCATCCCGCTCAAGTACGGGGTCAAGGATGGCGTTACGACGCTGAAGGTCGACAAGGAGATGATGATGCCTTACATGCCGCTGATTACTTCGCTGGTCGATGCTTTCCTCCCCGACGGGGATATTGAGGTGTCGCTCGACCCCGAATCCGACCCGATGAAGATCCCGGCAAAGGCGCTGGTCAACTCGTTGCTCGATGCGCTCTTCAACCAGAGCCAATCCATCGAGATCGGCATCGGCCTTACGAAATAGGCGGACACGATAACAAACCCTTTCCAGGCAGGTTGCGGAAACTCCGCAACCTGCTTTTTTTTCTTTTGTAATCTTGTCTGTCCGAATAATATTTCCTATTTTTGCTTTCGGTAACCTAAAATGAATCAATTATGAAGAAAAATTTTCTTTTGTTGGCTGCAATGCTCCTTTGCTATTGCGGTACGGCATTCGGCTGGGGCAAATCGGGGCATGACGCCATCGCCTATATCGCCGAGTGCAACCTGACGCCCAAGGCGAAGAAGAACATCGAGAAATACCTCGACGGCCGTTCGATCGTCTATTATGCCTCGTGGATGGATGTGTACCGCCATACGCCGGCTTACAAGGTGACCTCGGGCTGGCACGGCGATAGGGTCGACGCCGACGGGAAGTATGTGCCCAACGCAAAAGGCGATGCCTTGCAATGCATCGAGGAGGCGATCTCCAGACTGAAGGATTACCGCAGCCTGGACGATTCGACGGTGCTGGTGTCGATCAAATACCTCGTGCACCTGGTGGGCGACATGCATTGCCCCGTGCACGTGAAATACCCTTGGTATAAGAATTTCAAGTTCGACCTGAACGGGAGGCCCAGCGAATTCCATAGTTTTTGGGACAGCGGGGTGCTCGACCTGAACCACCGCTGGGGATACGTGGAGTACCGCCACCAGTTGGATCGCCTTACGAAGAAGGAGATCCGTGCAGTCACCGCCGGGACGCCCCGCGACTGGCTCGAAGAGAGCGCCCGGGATTGCCGCGTGATTTACGAGTGGACGAAGCCCGGCCAGACGTTTAACAAGGACGAGGCCCGCGACCTGCTCAATACGGTACATCCGTTCGCCGAGGAGCAAATCCTCAAGGCGGGCTACCGTTTGGCTGCCGTACTTAACCAACTATTCGGTTAATTTTGTAATTTTGCAGACGTGAGGCGGTTTTGTGCGATTCTTGCAGGGGCCGTCATGTTATCAATTCTTACAGGTACGTTATGAAAAAGTATTTTGCAGCCGCTGCGCTGCTTATGATGATGGCCGCCTGCGGAAGCGCCGGCCAGGACAAGAAGCTCGAAGGCACGACATGGAAACTCGCCAAGATGGAGGCAATCCCGGCCGCGGCCGTCGGTAAGGAGGCCGATTTCTTCACCCTGGAGTTCAATGCCGCCGATACGATGGTCGCAGGGCGTACGAACTGCAACCGCTTCTTCGGCAAGTATGAGCTCAAAGGCAAGGAACTCGAACTCAAGAACCTGGGCATGACCCGGATGGCCTGCCCCGACATGCAGTACGAGGATGCCTTCGTCAAGATGCTCGACGAGGTAGACCGTTTCGAGATCAAGGGTGCGGAGCTGACCCTCTTCGACGACCACAAAGCGCTGGCCGTGTTCAAGGCCGTCGAAAAAGAGCCTGCGAAGCAGTAATTCCGCCGACGCGGAATATTTGCGGCAGTCCCCGACGGGGCTGCCGTTTTTTTTGTATAAGGCGGAATGAAACGACGGTTTGGTGGAGAACCGCTTCCGGTATGGATGCCGGGAAATAGCCGAACGGCCGGATGCGGGAGCTATGTGGCGGGAGGAAGGATTGTTTTACGGCCGGATGCGGGGGCGGCCGGAGCGGGCAAAAAAAGAACGGCGGCAGGAAAAAAAGTGACGCAACTCTCTTTTTGTATGAAGAATCCGGTTACCGGAAAAGTATCCTGCCGCCGCATAGGATTCGATTGCATCGGCAGGAGCGCGGACAAATGGGGTTCATTTGTGCAAAAAAGAAAGGGCAGCGCCGAATTCCGACTGCTCTGGGTTCTGGTAAACCTGCGACACCGAAAAACAACGCGTACCCTTTCGGGTGCGGTTGTATAAGGTGTCTTCAAAAAATTTACCAGATTCAGAGCAGACAAATACAATCGTTTATACTCAATATGTTAAGAACGCATGCAATTACGGTGTACTGCATAGCAAAGGTAGTCAAATTTCCGCAATCTGCAACTACTTATTTGTATTGGAGCCGGGCAGCGGAACCGATAGCTGAAAAACGGCATGAGGGAGGCGTATATGGCCGTATCGTGTCTCCCCGTGTGTTTCGCGCATGGGGATTCGCCGCATGGCTTCGGGGCTCAAAGAAACAAGCGGCCTCCCGAAAGGGGAAGCCGCTTGTCTTGTGTCTCTTATCGGAACGCTTACTCGCTCAGGGGAGTTACGCTCACATAGGATTTGCCTGCGCCTTTCTTGCAGAATTCGACGGTGCCGTCTACAAGGGCGAAGAGCGTGTGGTCTTTACCGATACCCACGTTTTCACCGGGGTTGTGAACCGTGCCGCGCTGACGAACGATAATGTTGCCCGCCTTAGCGAACTGGCCACCGAATAACTTGACGCCGAGTCGCTTGCTTTCCGACTCGCGGCCGTTCTTCGAACTACCTACACCTTTCTTGTGTGCCATTTCTCTTCAGTTTTAAAGGTTATGCAACAATTTCCTCGACAAGGACCTGTGTCAGATACTGACGGTGGCCGTTGCACTTCTGATATCCCGTTCTGCGCTTTTTCTTGAAGACCAGGACTTTGTCGTCCTTCAGATGCTTCAGGATCTTGCACTTCACCGAGGCGCCTTTCACTACAGGTGCACCTACTTTGACCTGACCGTCGTTGTCTGTGAGCAGGACTTTGTCGAAACTTACGGACGAATTTTCTTCGCCCTGAAGACGGTGAACATAAAGTTTCCGACCTTTCTCAGCTTTAAATTGCTGACCTGCAATCTCTACTATAACGTACATTTAATGCGATATATGTATTTGAACATAATTCGGAGTGCAAATATACGCATATTTATTTTATAAGCAACATCCCGCGCGAATTTTTTTTCGGCACGGTCGGCTCTGGCATGGTTTTGGGCGGGGTCGCCGCGGACAGTGCCGCATGACGCCGTGCCGTCCCTGCAACGGCGGGCGCCCCGCACCGGAGGTTTTGTCTTGCGCCGAAGCTGCCCGGGGAGGTTCGGCGTGAAATAGCTGTTAAAAATTTCACAATGTCATAAATTCTTGTTACCTTTACCATGGCAACCGAAGTTACCGAACTCAAAAGAAGAGCTACGATGATAAACGACAAGGTGAGGATGTATCTGCTGCCGCCGCTCATCAATGCGGCAGTCAGGGCCGGAGCCTCGATAATGAATGTCTATAAAAACCTCGACGATTACGATATAAGCCTCAAAGACGACAAAACGCCGATTACGCTCGCCGACCGGCTGGCGCACAAAACCATCCGCGAATACCTGGGCCCGACGCGCATCCCGATCCTGAGCGAGGAGGGGCGCGAAATGCTTTACGACGAGCGCCGCAACTGGGAACTCTACTGGCTGGTCGACCCGCTCGATGGGACGGTCGAATTTATCAAGGGGAACAACGAATTTACGGTCAACATCGCCCTGATGGAGAACAATGTCTGCATGGGGGCGGTGATTTACGTGCCCTATTTCGAGAAGCTGTATATCGCGGGGCGGGATGCAGGCTCGTATGTCAAGGAGCATGTGGCGCCCGATTCCGGGGCGGAATATACCTACGATGAGATCGTCACCGGGTGGACGCGGCTGCCGCTCGAAAGCCAGGCCGTGCGTCCGCATCCCCGCCTGCGTGTGGCCGTGTCGCGCTCGCACCAGACGCCCGAGACCGCCGAGCATATCGCCCGCCTGCGCGAGGCGCACCCCGACCTGGAGATCGTCGAACAGGGCAGTTCGTATAAGTTCTGCCTGCTGGCCGAGGGGCGGGTCGACTATTATGTCCACACGACGCATACCTACGAGTGGGACACGGCGGCCGGGGAGCTGATCCTCGCCGAGGCCGGCGGCCGGACGCGCACGCTGCCCGACGACGGGGTGCTGCGCTACAACGAAAAAGACCTGCGCAACCCGTGGTTCGTCTGTCGGTCGAAGTACTGCAAGATTTGACGCCGCAGCAATGCGGAACCGGTAAGTCAGGGCGGATTTGTTTCCGCCTTTTTTCGTGTGCTTGCCCCGTTGTGCTGTTTTTACTTGGAATAGTTGCACTTTCGGGCAAAAACTGTTAATTTAGATGTGTCAAAGCTTGCCTCCCATGAAAAAAATCTCCCTGTTCTGTATGCTGGGATTGTTGCTCGGCGTATCCTGTTCGAAGGAAAAAGTAAAGCCGCCCGCCATGACCGATGATACGGTGGCCGTATTCGGCGATGACGCATTCGGGGCATTTTGCCTGCGGACGTACGACCGTAACGGGGATGGTGTACTTACGGTCGGTGAAATCAAAAATGTGGTGTCGCTGGATTTTGACGATAAGGATATCCGGTCGCTGGACGGGATCGAATACTTTACCGGATTACAGTCTTTATATTGTAACCAATCTGCCGGGGGTAATCTGGTGCGGCTCGATGTCAGCCGGAATGCGGAACTCAGGACTTTGTGTTGTGCGGGGAACAAACTCGAAGAACTCGTCGTGGATGGTCTCCGGAACCTAAGCCGTGTCGATTGTGCGGCCAATAACCTGGAAAAACTCGATTTGCAAAATTTACCTGTGTTGACCTTTTTGCTTTGCCGGAATAACCGGCTTTGCAACCTGGACTTTTCCGAAACTCCCGGCTTGAAATCCATAGATTGTGCGAATAACGGGATTTCCGCGCTTGATGTGAGGCCGTGCGGGGATATTACTATGATTTGGTGTGAGGGCAATGCGGGGATGCGGATCTCGCTGGATTGGCGGCAGGCACCGGGCATATTTGGTGACGACGATGTCGTTTTGGAGGTGGCCGGAGATGAAAACCTTGTCTTTGCCGATGCGGCGGTAGAGGCGGCACTGGCCGCAAAGAATTTTGATAAGAACGGGGACGGGCGGATTTCCCGCCATGAGGCGGTTTATGTCCGGGAGTTGTTCGATACCGATTGCAGTGGGTTCGAATCCCTCTCTGATTTTAGTTATCTTATCAATTTGTACTGGTGTGAGTTGGTGTGTGCGGATAAGGGGGCGTGCAAACTGCGCTCGCTGGATTCTTTTGCCCGGAACGGGCTCTTGTATAATCTGGATTTGAGGAACCTGCCGGTGGCAGCTGTCGATTTGTCGAGATATCCTGCTTTGAAATACGTGAGGATGTCGGGCTGCGATGTGGAGGAGCTCGATGTGAGCGGGTTGCAATATTTGGAAAGCCTGGTCTGTGACAATTCGCCCGTCTTGAAAACCGTATTTTTCAGGAATAGTGCCCAATACGACCGGATGTCATGGATCAACCTTGATAAGCACATCCTGATAAGGTTCAAGGAGAGCGATTGATATGAAAAAGAGGAGCGTCACTCCTCTTTTTTCGTTGTCTGTTCGATGTCGCATGCCGAGCAGTTGCCTGAACAGCCCGCGTCGGCGCAGTCGGTTTGTCCGGAGTCCTCGCGCGATTCCTGCACGGCGCACCGGATGCCCAGCCGCTGCATGTTCTTGTTGGTCGATATTTCCGAGTCGATATGGTGCCCCTTGATCATCAGTGTCAGCGACATGCCCACTACGAAGAGGGCTACGGCGCCGAGGGCGAAGAGGAAAACGATTAACCACGTTGGCATGACGATATAGGTATTTTTATGTGCTGAAATTTTGGCTTTCGGCCACAAATGTATACATTTGTAAGATAAATTGCAAAAATGCTGCCTTATCCTGTCGGCGGGCGGCGCTGAAACGAAACGACAACAGACGCAATACTATGAAAATCGTGATAGCGGGTGCGGGCGAGATGGGGAGCCATCTGGCGAAAATGCTCAGTGGCAACGGCCACGACATTACCATCATCGACGCCGACCAGAAGTTGCTTTCCGACGTGGGGAGCCTTGCCGACGTGATTTCGGTCGAGGGCGATTCGACGACCTTCGCCGTGCTCCGCAAGGCGCAGGTGCGCAAGTGCGACCTGTTCATCGCCGTGAACCACGTGGAGAACGACAATGTCGTGGCGGCGATGCTGGCCAAGAAGCTCGGGGCCAAAAAAGCCATTGCCCGCATCGACAACAACGAATACCTGGAACCCAACAACAAGGAGATGTTCATCGACATGGGCATCGACTACCTGTTCTACCCCGAGAAGGTTGCGGCCAGCGAGGTCATCAACCTCCTGGGGCATACCTCGACCACGGAGTTCGTCGATTTTTCGAGCGGTAAGCTCTCGCTGGTGGTTTTTCACCTGGAGCCGACCTCGCCCCTCGTGGGCAAGCCGCTGGAGGGGTTCGATGACGACGAGGCCCCGCTGAGCTACCGCACGGTGGCCATCACGCGCGGCGGGCAGACGATCATCCCGCGCCGCGGCGAATTGTTCATGGAGGGCGATGCGATCTATGTGATCGCCCGCCAGGATGCCGTGAAACAGGTCATGGAGTTTTCGGGACAGTCGAACATCGAGATCAAGAACATGATGATTCTGGGCGGGTCGCGCATCGGCATCCGCATCGCCACGGAGTTGCAGGACGAGGTGAACATCAAGCTCATCGACTACAACGCCGAGAAGGCCTACCGGCTGGCGGAGATGCTCGAAAAGACTCTCATCATCAACGAGGACGGCCGTAACACCGAGGCCATGATGGAAGAGGGGCTTTCGAACATGGACGCCTTCGTGGCCGTGACGGGGCGCAGCGAGACCAACATCCTCGCGGCGATGCTCGCCAAGCGCATGGGCGTCAAGAAGGTGATCGCCGAGGTCGAGAACCTCAATTACATCAACCTGGCCGAGTCGATCGGCATCGACACGATCATCAACAAGAAACTGGTGACGGCGTCGAACATCTTCCGCTTCACGATGTCGACCGACGTGCAGGCCATCAAGTGCCTTACGGGCAGCGACGCCGAGGTGCTGGAATTCATCGTCAAGCCCAATGCGCCGGCCGTGAAGAGCCGCATCAAAGACCTGGGGCTGCCCGAGGATACGATCATCGGCGGCATCGTGCGCGGCGACAAGGTCTTCATCGCCGTGGACAACATGGAAATCAACCCCTACGACCGCGTGGTGGTCTTCGCCATGCCTGCGTCGGTGGGCAAAGTGGGATACTTTTTTAACTGACGACGGCGCTGTCGGGCCCGGCGTGCGCTGGGGCCCGCACACCGGCGGAAAATGAAACCGAACAGACAAGTGTCGTTTAGAAGCATATTATTCAAGGCCTGGTTTTCGCAGCGCGAGCGGGCTATCGACCGTTTCCGGCGCCGTCCTGCCGAGACGCAGGAGCGTATCTTCAGGCAGTTGCTGCGCCGCGGGCGCGGGACGGAATTCGGGTGGAGGTACGACCTGGGGCATGTCCGCAGCGTGGAGCAGTTCCAGTCGATGGTCGAGACGTTCGATTACGAAACCTTCAAACCCTATATCGAAAAGATGCTGGCCGGGGAGCGTAACGTCACCGCGCCGGGGCGGGTGAAACTCTTTGCCCGCTCGTCGGGCACGACTTCCGACCGGAGCAAGTACATTCCCGTCACGGAGGAGTCGCTCTGGTGGAATCACACGCTCGGCATGCGGGATGTGGCGACGGTATTCGCGGCCAACAACCCGAAAACGAAGGTCTTCGACGGCAAGACGCTGACCCTCGGCGGGTCGTGCAGCCGCGAGGGGCGCAACCTTGTGGGTGACCTGTCGGCGGTGCTGATCCACGAAACGACGTTCTGGAGCGGCTGGTTCCGGGCGCCGCGCACCGCCACGGCGATCATCCCCGATTTCGACCGCAAGGTCGAGGCCATCTGCCGCGAGTGCACGGGCGAAAATATCACGGCCTTCGCCGGGGTGCCGTCGTGGAACCTGGCGATGATGCGCCGCGTGTTGGACTATACGGGGCGGGAGAACCTGCTCGAAGTGTGGCCCAACCTCTGCATGTTCGCCCACGGGGGCGTGGAGTTCGCCCCCTACCGCCGTTCGTTCGAGGCGCTGATCCCTTCGGACAGGATGCAGTACATGGAGACCTACAACGCCTCGGAAGGGTTCTTCGCGCTGGCCGACGACCCGTCGCGGAGCGACATGCTGCTGATGCTCGACTACGGCAATTTCTTCGAGTTCCGCAGCGGGGATACCGTCGTGCCGCTCGAAGGCGTGGAATGCGGCAAGGTCTACGCCATGCTCATCACGTCGAACAACGGCCTGTGGCGCTACGAGATCGGCGATACGGTGGAATTCACTTCGACGAATCCCTACCGCATTCGTTTCGCGGGGCGTACGAGACAGTATATCAATGTCTTCGGTGAGGAATTGATCGTCGACAACGCCGACCGCGCACTGCTGGCCGCCTGCAACGAAACGGGGGCCGTGGTCGGGGAATATACCGTGGCGCCGTGCTACATGTCGCTGCGCGAGCGGGGCGCCCACGAATGGATCCTGGAGTTCGAGCGCGAGCCCGACAGCCGCGGGCATTTCGCCGAGGCGCTCGACCGCGAACTGCGGGCCGTGAATTCGGACTACGACGCCAAACGCCGCACGACGCTGGAGCGGCGGCGGCCGACGGGCGCGGCGGCCGGCGCGGCTGACGGTCGTCGGCCACGGCCGTTTCCTCGCGTGGATGCGTGCCCGGGGCAAGAACAAGGTGCCGCGGCTGGTCAACGACCGTCGTGTGGCCGACGAGATACTGGCGTTCGGCGGGGAAACGAAGTGACGGCGCGTTTTGCTGCGGCGTAATGCCGTGATGCACCGTTGCGGAGCACTCCGGCGGCTGTCCGGAGCGGCCGGGCAGTATTTAGGATGTAAAACAAATATCGTATAATATGTATATAGCCATTGCAGGCAATATCGGAAGCGGGAAGACCACGCTGACCCGGATTCTGACCGAGCGTTACAACGCCAAAGCCTACCTCGAGGAGTGCAACAACCCCTACATCGGCGATTTCTACGAGGACATGAACCGCTGGTCGTTCAATTTGCAGATCTACTTCCTCGGGAGCCGCATTCAGCAGACGATGGATATGCTGGCCGACAACCGCGATTCGGGGGCGATCTTTCAGGATCGCACGATCTACGAGGATGCGCATATCTTCGCGGACAACCTCCACGAAATGGGGCTGATGGCCTCGCGCGACATCGAAACCTACATGAAACTGTTCCGGCTGATGACCACGCTCATCCCCAAACCCGACCTGCTGATCTACCTCAAGGCGAGCGTGCCGACGCTCATTTCGCAGATCCGCAAGCGCGGCCGCGAATACGAGATGAACATCGACGAATTGTACCTCAAGCGTCTGAACGACAAGTATAACAACTGGATCGACAACATCTACGAAGGCGATGTGCTGGTCGTCGACAAAGACCATGAGGATTTCGTCTCCGACCCTACGGTGCTGGAGAAGATATGTGCGCGCCTCGATGCGCTCGAAAACAGATAGCGACGCATGACGCTACCTGAGAAATTCGCCGCACGCGTCCTTTCGGAGCTGGGGCCGGAAGAAGGGGCGGCGCTGTGCGCCGCACTCGATACCGAGCCGCCCGTGTCCGTGCGGCTGAACCCTGCCAAATGTGCCGGTGCGGCCGAACCCGGAGCGGTGCAGGACGGCACCGGGGCGGTACCGGGAGGATACGGATCGCCGCAGGGGAACTCCGGGACGGATGTGCCCGCCCCGCTTCCGGTTTTGCAAAACGCCGACGGCCGTGTACCCTGGTGCGCCGACGGGTATTACCTGGCGGTGCGGCCGCAGTTCACCTTCGACAGCGATTTCCATGCCGGGGCATATTACGTGCAGGAGGCGTCGTCGCAGTTCGTGGGGCGCCTGATGGGCGGAGAGGGGGTTGCGGGGAAGCGAATCCTCGACCTTTGCGCCGCCCCGGGCGGCAAGACGACGCTCTATGCCTCGCTCGCGGGGCCCGACGGGCTGGTCGTCGCCAACGAGATCGACCGCCGCCGTGCGCAGGTACTGGCGGACAACGTCCGCAAGTGGGGTACGGGCAATGTCGCCGTGACGACCTGCGAACCCCGGCTACTGGGTGACTTCGAGGCGTGGTTCGACGTGGTGGCCGTAGATGCTCCCTGCTCGGGCGAGGGGATGTTCCGTAAGGATGCGCAGGCCCGCACAGAGTGGAGCGAGGGGAATGTAAGGCTCTGTGCCGCAAGACAGGACGGGATATTACGTGAAGCATGGCGTGCGCTCAAACCCGGTGGCAGGCTGATATACAGCACCTGCACCTTCAACCGCGACGAGGACGAAGGGGCTTTGGAGCGTATGCTCGCATGGGCGGGCGACGAGGTCGCAGAGGCGGAAGACATGGCTGTCGACGGGGCGTGGGGGATCGTCTGCGGCCGGGTGGGGGCTTTCCGCACCTACCGGTTCTATCCCCACCGGGCACGCGGCGAGGGTTTTTTCGCCGCCGTGGCCTGCAAGGCTTATGATGCCGGCGGCCGTTGCCGCACCCCGAAGGCGCGGCGCACGGTATTTGCGCAGGTGGACAAGGCCTCGGCGGCGGAGCTGCGCCGTTGGGTGCGCACGCCGGAACGGATGTGCTTCGCGGCGGTGGGTGATACCTGCTACGGATATTACGTCGCGCAGGCCGAGGCCGTGAAGGCGCTCGGCGAAGCGCTGCCCGTGATCTATGCGGGCGTGGCGATGGGGCAGTTCTTCAAGGGAAGCCTTCGGCCCGATCCGGCGCTGGCGTTCTTCTGCGGGTTGAACCGCGAGGCGGTGTCCGCGGCGGAGCTGGACGAGGCGCAGGCGCTGTGCTACCTGCGCAGGCAGGAGGTCGCCGCCGGGGCGTTTGCCGAAGGGGTGAACCTGGTGTGTGCCCGCGGGCGGGCGCTCGGGTTTGCGAAGCGGATCGGTAACCGGGTGAATAACATGTACCCCAATACATTGCGAATTATTAAACGATAGATATGGCCGAGAAACTTTTTTATTCGATGGGCGAAGTGGCCGAGATGTTCGACGTCAATGCGTCGCTGATCCGCCACTGGGAGTCGCAGTTCAGCGTTATCCGCCCCAAGCGCAACAAGAAAGGCAACCGTCTCTTCTCGCCGCAGGATGTGGAGAACCTCAAACTGATCTACCACCTGGTCAAGGAGCGGGGCATGACCCTCGAGGGCGCCAAGAAAGCCCTGAAACAGAAGCCTGCGGCCGAGGGCGGCGTGCAGCGCGATGCCGAGCTGATGGAGCGCCTGCAACGCATCCGTGCGCTGCTGGCCGAGGTGCGTGAAGACCTGAAGGCCGGCGAGGGCGAGATCCTTGCCGGCGCGGATGCCGAAGTTCCGGCGGCGGAGGCCGGAGCGACAGTGCCCCGCCGCAAGGCGAAACCCGTGGTGAAGATCGTCCCGGAGGATGCCGCGGCGCAGGGGGCCGCCGAACCCGGGCAGCCCGCGTCGAAACGTCTGCGCAAGCCCCGCCGCAAAAAGGAGGAGCCGGAACACAAGGAGCTCTTCGCCTTTTACGAACAGTCGCTCTTTTAGGGGCGCAACGGGCGCCGCACCCCTTGGGGAAGGCTGCGCTGCAAGGCGGAAAGCGCAGTGCCGCGGCCGCAGGGCGGATGGCCCCGCCGGGGCAGAAAAAATGATAACCAGACAAATCAGGATACTATGCTAATCAGGGAAGTGACCGATGTCATCGAGCGTTTCGCACCGCTCGCATGGCAGGAATCGTACGACAACGCAGGCTTGATCGTGGGGCGCCCGGACGACGAGGTGCACAAGGCGCTGCTGGCCGTGGACGTCACCGACGAAGTGATGACCGAGGCCGAACGCGAAGGGTGCGACATGGTCATCACGCACCATCCGATCGTTTTCCATGCGCTCAAGCGTTTCAATTCGGCAGACCAGGTGCAGCGCTGCGTCGAGCGGGCTATCCGCAGTGGCATTGCGCTCTATGCGTGCCACACCAACCTGGACAGCGCCCCCGAGGGGATGAGCTGGCGGCTGGCCGAGATGCTGGGCGTGGGGGACTTGCGCGTGTTGCAGCCCACGCCGGAGGACGAAAAGGTCGGGTTCGGCGTGGTGGGCGAGCTGCCCGAGCCGATGGCTACGGTGGAGTTCATGCGCCGCATGCAGCGCGTGCTGGGCGTTCGGGTCGTGCGCCACAGCGACATCGCCTCGCCCGAGGTGCGGCGCGTGGCGGTGTGTACCGGTGCGGGGGCTTCGATGATCGGCGACGCACGCCGAGCCGGGGCCGACATTTACGTCACGGCGGATATGAAGTACAACGACTTCATGACGCCGGATAAAGCCCTCACCGTAGCGGATATAGGCCATTTTGAAAGCGAATATTGCGCAATTCAGATTTTATTTGATATTTTGTCGAAAAATTTGATTACCTTTGCGGTTCGCAAGAGTGAAAGCTCTCGCAATCCGGTGAACTATTTGGTTTAAGTCTAAACTATACACGTACATTATATGGCAACACAGAAGAAAACTGCCGACGTTGACTATTCGATGCAGGAGAAGATCATCGCACTCTATGAATTGCAGAAGATCGACAGCAGGATCGACGAAATCAACAAGGTGAAAGGTGAACTGCCTCTCGAGGTTCAGGATCTCGAAGACGAGATGACCGGCCTGAAAACCCGGATCGACAACATCAATGCCGAAATCGAGGAGCTGAACACGCTCACCAAGCAGCGCAAGCGCGAGGTCGACCAGGCCAAGATTCTCATCGGCAATTACAAGGAGCAGCAGAACAACGTGCGCAACAACCGCGAGTTCGATGCCATTACCAAGGAGATCGAGTACCAGGAACTGGAGATCGAACTGGCCGAGAAGCGCCTCAAGGAGTACGCCGCCGGTGTGAAAGCCAAGAAACTCCAGCTGGAGGAGGCCGAAGCCGTAGCGGAAGGCCGTGCCGCCGACCTGGCTGCCAAGAAGAACGAACTGGAAGGGATCGAAGCCGAAACCGCACCCCAGGTCGCAGAGTACGAAGTACAGGCCGACCGGGTCAAGGCCAAGATCGACGAGCGCCTGTTGTCGGCCTATGGCCGCATCCGCAGCAATGTGCGCAACGGGCTGGCGGTCGTGACCGTGAAGCGCGATGCCTGCGGCGGTTGCTTCAACCGGATTCCCCCGCAGCGCCAGGTGGAGATTCGCCAGGGCAAGAAACTTATCGTCTGCGAATATTGCGGACGTATCCTTGTGGCCGATCCCGAAGAGGGGCTGGAATAGCCCTGTGGAAAAATTAAGAAAGCAGGCCGGAGTGTACACTCCGGCCTGCTTTGCATTGGGGGGCAAGTCCCGGGTTCTATTTGGGCGTTCTTGCCCCTGTGCTCCTGGATTATCCGCCTTTGCCGTATGCGTGGCGCGGCGGATTTTCGGGATTGTTGTCTTGTCGTGCCGGGAGCCGGGAGCCCGGGCTGCCTACCAGACGACCTGGTCGGGGAGGATTTCGCCGTCGGCGGCGTCGCCCGCGTCGAAGGAGGCGGCTTTGTACTGGATGCAGATCATCGTCATCGGGCTGTCGCCCGTGTTGCGCAGCGAACGCCTGCCGGCAGGCGAAACCCGCACGACGCTCC